>JBATDL010000386.1:0-6279 GCA_049663445.1 Candidatus Competibacter sp. | reverse complement strand
CCAGCGCTGGCCCAACAGTTGACATGCCGCTTCGCCGGCCCGGCCCATCAGGGTGTAACCGGGAATGCCGCGCTCTGCGATGGCGATGCGATCCAGTTCCCGCACCTGCGCGGCGCGGTACAGTTCGACGGGCAGTTCACGCATGGGAAACTCCTTCACCGCCTCGATTGGAGGCACAATAGACTGATGTTCTCCCCTCAATTCTAGTCGCCTCCATGAGCGTTGCCCCAGACGATGCCCAACTTGCCGAACTGGCCACCGCCATCAAGGCATGGGGGCGGGAACTCGGTTTCCAGCAAGTCGGTATCGCCGGCATCGATCTGGGCGAGCCCGAGGCGCGATTGCTCGACTGGTTGGCCGAAGGCTTTCACGGCGAGATGGAATATATGGCCCGGCACGGGCTTAAGCGCGGCCGGCCGGCGGAACTGGTGCCGGGCACGGTGCGGGTGATCGCGGCGCGGATGGATTATCTACCGCCGGCCGCCGCCGCGCCCTGGCGCGTGTTAAACCAGCCCGAACTGGGCTATGTGTCGCGCTATGCCCTGGGCCGGGATTATCACAAGGTGTTGCGGCAGCGCCTGCAACGGCTGGCCGAACGCATCGCCGCCGCCATCGGTCCGTTCGGTCACCGGGTATTCACCGACAGTGCCCCGGTACTGGAAAAAGCGTTGGCGGAGCAGGCTGGGCTGGGCTGGATTGGCAAGCACAGCAATCTGCTGGACCGCCGCGCCGGTTCGTGGTTCTTTCTCGGCGAGATTTACGTGGATCTGCCGCTGCCGGCGGACCGGCCGGCCAGCGCGCACTGCGGCCGTTGCACCGCCTGCCTTGAGATCTGTCCGACCCAGGCCATCGTCGCACCGTACCGGGTGGACGCCCGTCGCTGTATTTCCTACCACACCATCGAGTTGCACGGGCCGATTCCGCTGGAGTTTCGTCGCGCCATCGGCAATCGCATTTACGGTTGCGACGATTGCCAGTGGGTCTGCCCGTGGAATCGCTTTGCCCGGCCGAGCGTCGAGCCGGATTTTTGCGTCCGACACGGGCTGGACGCGCCGGGGTTGATCGAACTGTTCGGCTGGGACGAGCTGGAATTCCTGCGCCGCACCGAGGGCAGCGCCATCCGCCGGATCGGCCATGAACGCTGGCTGCGCAACATCGCCGTGGCCTTGGGCAACGGGCCGCATTCGGCGGCAGCAGTGACCGCCTTGCGGGGCCGACTGGCGCATCCATCGGCGCTGGTGCGGGAACATGTCGCCTGGGCACTGGCGGAACAGGAGAGTAAGCCAGTCGATGCGAGCGGGGAGTAAGACGGTTACGATATGAGTGACGTTCGCGGCGATCCCTTGCGGGGTTCGCGCAAATCTCACTCGTCGTCGCCGAACTGGTAATCCTTGAGACGGCGCTTCAGCGTGGACAGCGGAATACCCATCTCGCGGGCGACAGCCGCCTTGTTGTTCTGGTTGCGCCCCATGGCGTCCAGAATCATCTGCCGTTCCATTTCCTTGAGGTGGGCGCGAGCATCGGCCGCGCTCGGCTGCGACGGCGGGGCGGAGATCGGCTCGGATCGGACGGGAAAGGGACCCGGAACGGCGGGTGCCGCTGGCGCCGTTGTCTCGCGCGGCAAGTGCAAATCCGCCGGATCGATTTCCCGCTCGCCGCACATCACCGCCGCCCGCTCCAGCACATTGCGCAGTTCCCGCACATTACCCGGCCACGAGTAGTCCTGTAGCGCCGCCATGGCCGTCGCCGAAATCTGACAGTTCAACTGCAACTGCTTGCACAGATGGCGGGTGATCTGCGGAATGTCCTCGCGGACCTCCCGCAGCGCGGGCAGCTCGATCGGCACCACCGACAGGCGGTAGAACAGATCGGCGCGGAAAGCACCGGCACGGACCATCGCCGTCAGATCCCGGTGGGTGGCGGTGATGACACGCACATCCACCCGTGCGGGTTTGTCGGAACCGATCGGTGTGACCTCGCGGCTTTCCAGCACCCGCAGCAGCCGCGGCTGCAAATCCAGCGGCAACTCGCCGATCTCGTCGATGAACAGCGTGCCGGTGTGCGCTTGGCGGAACGCGCCCTCGCGCGAGCCGGTGGCGCCGGTAAACGCCCCCTTGATATGGCCGAACAGGTCGTTGCGCACCATCTCGGGTTCGGTCACCGAGGCATCGAACACCACCAGCGGCCCGGTGCGGCCCGACAGGGCGTGCAGGGTGCGGGCCACCAGTTCCTTGCCGGAGCCCGACTCGCCGTGCAGATGCACGGTGGTCGGCGTGGCGGCCACGGCTTGAATCATGCCGTACAGCTCCCGCATCCGCTCGCTCGCACCCACCAGCTCGCCCAGTCGGTCCTGGCGCGAGACCGCGACCTTGCGCTCCTCGGTGTGCTGGCGGATCAGCAGCCGGGAGTAGCCGAGCCGGCATTCGGCGTTCGGCGGGATATAAGCCTCGGTGATGCGCACGTCGTTGATGAACGTGCCGTTGGTAGAGTTGAGATCGCGCAGCATCAGCCCGTTCGGGGTCATGCGGATTTCCGCGTGCCGGCGCGAGACCGCGCGATCGCTGAGCACGATGTCGTTGTCCAGCGCGGAGCCCATGCACACCGTCGGTAGGCCGAGGCTGGTTTCCAGACCGGCATCCGGGCCGGCGGTCACACGCAGTTCGATCGCCTCGAACTTGACCCGTAGCCGGGATTGGGAGGAGGCGACGATGATCTCGGTGCCATTGCTGGATGGAAAAGATGAGGACATTGCAACCACCGAAGGAATCGTTGATGCGCTTATATTAGTTCAATCCAGGCTACGGGCAATCACCAATCCGTGCAATGGCGGGTGGCAGGGCAGAATGTCAAGCGGCAATGCGTCCGATATCAAAAAATGCATCAAAAAAGATGCATTAAAAGACGCATTGCCTGTGATTGGGGGCATCTCCTGTAACTCAACAGTACAGAAAACGCCCATGTGATTGTTCGGAAGTTTTGCGGTAGGGGTAGTTTTTATCCCGCTGGCGGTTAAAGTTGAACAGGACGTCATCGGCGCCGAAATCGCGGCTCGGTTTAAGGTCGGTCATGGCATGGAGTTTTACGCCCTTGCGCAGGTGGAAGGTATGTCGCTCACCATTGGGGGATATAGCGTTCCTCTCTGAGTTGTGGGATCGCCGTTTCGAACCACCCCGGCGCTGCGCGCCACCCCTCCTTGGATAGGGAGAGGAACGTTCACAACTGATTTGGGAACGCTATAGCTCCCAGGATCCGGTCAGTGTCGGAACGACAGCGAGGCTATCGCGCTCGGATTCCACCAGCCGGTTGTAGACAGCGCGGGAGCTGGCGTCGAGGGCGGTACCGGCGGTGTGGAACGGGGGCTTGAAACTTTGGCTCTATGAGATCTCCCGTGGAGACCACAAGATGTAGTGGTATGGCATCGGGAGCCGAACTGTGGAAAGCTGACCGGGTCTCCTTGCTACTGGACTGCTGATGATGCCGATCACTCTGGCCGTGCCTTTGGATTTGCTCGATGTCCGGGTGTTGGCCAACCGGATGCTGGAGGATGGCACGGTGTTGATTGAGGTGGAAAGCACCTTGCGGACGACCCGATGCCACCGCTGTGGTCGGGAAATCGACCGGTTTCACGGCTTCGACCGACCGATCCGGTTGCGGCACCTGCCGGTGTTTGGGCGTCAGGTGGTCGTCGAAATCCGGCCGAAGCGCTACCGCTGCCCGTACTGCGAGGAGGGGCCGACCACCACCCAGCGCTGCGTCTGGTATGACCCCAACCGCCCACACACCACGGCGTTCGAGCAGGACGTCTTGAAGCGGCTGATCCACGGCACGGTGGCCGATGTGAGTCGGCAACTCCACCTGGGGGTGAAGGCGGTGGAAGGACTCCTGGACGCTCGTCTGGCGCCGGCGGTGGACTGGACCACGTTTGCCGCGTTGGAGACCTTGGGCATCGACGAGGTGGCGCTGCTCAAGGGCCATGGCCATTACGTGGCGGTGGTCTGGGCGCGGGACGCCGACGGGCAAAACCATGTGCTGGCGGTATTGCCGGACCGGTTGCGGGCCACGGTTGAGGCCTTTCTGGAAACAATCCCGGACGCCCTGAAAGCCACGGTGCGGCGGGTCTGCATGGATATGTGGGAGGGCTACGCCAGCGCGGTGGCGGCGGCGCTGCCCAACGCCCAAATCGTGGTGGACCGGTTTCATGTCGCCGTCCACTACCGGGAGGCGGTGGACACCTTGCGCCAGGCCGAATGCCGCCGGCTCAACGCCGGACGGTCCCCCGAGCGGGCGGTGCCCACCGCCGCGTTGCGGCCCTTGCTCCGTCGGGAATGGCGGTCGCTCAATCCCGATCAGCAAGGCCGACTGGTGGAGTTGTTCGAGCTGACGCCCACGTTGGCCAGCGCCTATGTGCTGCGCACCCTGCTGACGGCGATCTTTGACCATACCCCGGATCGAGCCACCGCCCAGAGCCGACTTCAACTCTGGGTCGAGCAAGTCGCGGCTTCGGGTTTGAGCTGTTTCGATCAGTTCATCAATACCTTGCACCACTGGCAGGACGGGATTCTTAACTATTTCGAGGGCGGACATACCAGCGGCTTCGTCGAAGGGCTCAACAACAAGCTGAAGCTGCTCAAGCGCCGCTGCTTCGGCCTGGACGACCCGGTCGAGCTGTTCCGCCGACTGTGGCTGGATATCGAGGGTCCACGACTTTGGGCATGAACCCCCCACCACTACATCTTGTGGCCTCCACGGGAGATCTCATAGAGCCGAAACTTTCCGGGCCGCCTTCGGGACAGATCACCAGTTTTGTGTGGGTTGCGAATTGTGCGGGTTGCCGAGAATACGGTCGCGCATTGACGAGGTTATACCATTTATGATTAGATTTTATTATTATATTCGTTTACCCTACTTTGTTGATCCAGTCATGAGTCGCTCATTACAAGTCGAAATCCACGAATCAGCCGAAGAATTAAAACGCATAATGAATGAACAAACTCACGCTAAATTTCGAGAGCGATTACAAATTCTATATTGGATTAAAAGCGAGATTTTTCATTCTTTGCAAGAGTTAGCCGATCATTTGGGGCGGTCGAAATCCGTCATTGTCAAGTGGCTCAAAGTGTATCGTACCCAAGGCTTGATCGGACTGCTGCAATGGAATTATCATGGCGGCCGTCGTTCGAGAATGACCGAAGCGATGAGAGCGGCACTCCAGCGCCGTCTGGACGATCCGACTCATGGGTTTCATAGTTACGGACAAATCCAGCAGTGGCTTCTCCAGGAATACGAGGTCGATATTCCTTATTCAACAGTACATCAAGTCGTTCGTTATCAACTCAAAGCGAAACTCAAAGTGGCGCGGCCAACGAGCGTTCATCGCCATGAAGAGGCGGTGGTTTCTTTTAAAAAAAACTTCCGCGACAACTTGAACTAATTGATATTCTTCAGCAAGTTGAAAATGAAGCGATCCGGCCTTTACGCTATTGGTGCCAAGATGAAAGCCGCTTTGGATTAAAGACGATAACCCGGCGGGTCATCACCGCACTGGGGATCAAGCCAGTTGGTCCAGTTCAATGGACCTTTCAATCATTTTGGCTCTATGGCGCCATTGAGCCACTGAGTGGCGAAAACTTCTTTTTGGAATTTTCCCATTTAGATGCGGATTGCTTTCAGTGGTTTTTGAATGAATTCTCTAAAACTTATCCGCATAGCCTCAATGTAATTCAATTAGATAACGGTCGCTTTCATTCTGCTAAAAAACTTGTAATCCCCGATAATGTCGTCTTATTATTCCAACCGCCTTATAGTCCAGATGTGAACCCCATTGAGCGTGTCTGGCAATCGATGAAAGATAAATTGTGTTGGATCAATTTAAAAATCCTGGATGAACTACGTGAAAAAGTGGATGAAATCATTCAATCGCTTCTCCCAAGCGAAGTGGTTTCTTTAACCAGTTTTGATTTTATTTTATCCGCACTAAAATAGTAAAAGCTATTAGTAATCAGTATTACAATACATCGACAACTTCCGACCGCTCACTGCGGATTTCCCCATTACTCGATGCTTGTCGTCGTCCGGGTTTAACTGTGTTGCCATGAACGATTCCGCTCCTCGACTTTCGCTCTTTCCAGGCTTGCTCGGTCCCGAGGACCCGCCGCCGTTTACCGTGGTCAATCCGGACGGTCAGTCTCCGCTGGTGCTGGTCTGCGACCACGCCAGCAACGCGGTGCCCGCCGCGCTGAGCCAGCTCGGCCTGGGACCGATGGAACTGGCCCAGCACAT
>JBATDL010000385.1:0-6213 GCA_049663445.1 Candidatus Competibacter sp. | reverse complement strand
GCGCCTTGAAGAGATCCTGATGATGCCAAAGGCGGCTTGATGCCCAAGCGACAGCAGGTCAGTCCCTCTTTTCCCTTCCCGCCTTATCCGGAGAGGCGGCTTACAGTGGTTTGAGCCCAGTGCCCTTAAATTCGATCAAGGAATAATCTTTTATGCGCATGCATAGGCGCTTGTTTGGCATGATAACCGTGATAGAAAAACAGAAAAATATACTGTTTATCCTGTTATTGTTTTGCTATCTCATTATTCCTGAGCGAGTTGCTTTGGCAGAGGATGAGCCTGGAATAACCGATATGAATATCCGTATCGGTGCCATAATGCCTTTAACTGGAGAGAACGAGAATTATGGCATTGACATGAAAAGAGGTATTGATGCCGCATTAGCAGATCAGGTCGTGCAAGGCCGAAAAATTGAATTCAAGATAATGGATGACTCAAGCGACTCCGTCACTACGATTCAAGTAGCCAACCAAATAATAGACGAGGGTATTTTTCTGATGCTGGGTAACGTTGGGGCGCTTCCAACTCTTCAGTTGATGCCAGTTCTTAGAGTAAACCAAATACCCAGCGTGGGTTTCTATACGTTGGGCGATGTTAGTAACAAAGATACACTGAATTATCGTCCAAACACTAGCGATGAAGTCACTACGCTGATCATCGATATGATCAGAACGGGCATTAAACCAGCCCAAATCTGTATTTTTGCCCAGAATGACGTATTTGGCGTAGCGGCGATCAACGGTTTTAAAGCCGGACTGAAGAATTTCCCTGAAACGCAGACTAGCATCGATAAATTGGATCATATTCTCGATATGACAATGGGTGGAATTAATCCTGCACTTAATGGCCTTGGGCCAATTGGATTTTATCCACACGATACCGTATTTATTAGGGATGGATATCTCTCTCTAAAAAATTGGGAGCAGCAAAGTAGGCAGTCCTGCCGATTTGTGATCCTCGTGGCTGTTCCAAAAGTTGCAGCCGATTTTATCGCATATTCGCATTATAAGAACGAATCTTGGTCTTTCGGTGCAATCTCCGCAACGGCTGCAGGTTATACTCTTAGCAAGTACCTATCGAATTATTACCTTGATGATAAAATTATTGTCACCCAGGTAGTACCGAACTTGGATATGTCTCTTCCAATTATCAAAGATGCCAAGAATATTCTGGGGAATAACTTTAACCATGTAAATCTAGAAGGTTACATTGTCGGTCGTCTATTCTTGGCTATTTTGAAGTCGATGAAAGGACCTATAACACGAGCTAATTTCATCAAGACGGCACATCAACAATCATTTGACTTGGGAGGGTTGAAAATTGAATTTAATCAGGGAAATTCAGGTTCAAAACTGGTTTCGTTAAATCTTCTACAGAATAAAACCTACAAGCCTTTTATGATAGGTGATCTTTCTGTGGCGCTCAAACCGTAATAATTTCAATTAGCCGGAAGATCGGGTTAACTCCATCCAATTTTACTGCACATCAAGTGCTTTAAACTGCTCCCATGCTTTGGCTTCCCATCGCGTCAGCAACTGTCCAACGAAATCCAACGCCAGCGCCAGATTGGCTTCCGCCGCTACGCTCAACGGCTCGCCCAACTCGAATCGCTCGCCGCAGATCGCCAATTGAAAAGCAGGCGGCGGCGGAATTGGGTTGATCTGCTGATAGACATGCAGCACGGCGGCAGGCGACAGAGCATGGCTGGTATAGCTGGTGTCGCGCGCCGGCTGGACACGGGAAAATTGAAATGGCGGCGAACAGGAAACGCTGGCGTCCACAAACAACACCAGTGCCCGATTTTCCAGATCGACCGCGTGCTCGATCTGCAACTGAAAATCGGTGAGCAGATCGATACTCTTCCAGTCACTATGCTGCTCCTGTAATACCGTTAACCGCTCCAAAAACAGCGGCCCCAATGCGTCGTCGCCCCGACTGGGGTTGCCGACGGCAAGAATGAGCAACCCAGGAGATCTCAACTTAACCCGCTCCCCCAAAAAGAACGCGCTTTTCGTTTCGGACGGTTCCATCCGTATCCCGCACCAAGGAATTCACCACCGTCCCACTCTCTTCTTCCACCAACTCTACAATCAACGGCATCTGGCCCAACGCGTGAGTGGCGCAGGACAAGCAGGGATCGTAGGCCCGCACCGCCACTTCGATCTGGTTCAGTAGTGGCTCGGTCAACTCCTTGCCGTCGAGATAGCGCTCCGCCACTTGGCGGATGGATTCGTTCATCGCCTGGTTGTTGTTGGTGGTGGATACGATCAGATTGGCTTTCTCGATCAACCCGTCCTCGTTGATGCAGTAATGGTGGAACAGCGTGCCGCGCGGCGCCTCGATCACACCGATTCCTTCCCGCGCCATCTCACCGCGCACGACCCGTTCCTCGCCGAAGATATCCGGGTCGAGTAGCAGATCCTTGATCGCCTCGGTGGCGTGCAACAACTCGATCATCCGCGCCCAGTGGTAGGCCAGAGTCATATGGACCGGCTGACCAGCGCCCAGCGCCATGAACTCCCGCCGCTCCTCCTCAGCCAGTGGCGTGGGGATAAAATCACAATTATTGATCCGTGCCAGCGGCCCGACCCGATACCAGCCCTGCTCCGACCCCAACGAATTGATGAAGGGAAACTTCATATAGCTCCACGGTTTCACCTGCTCCCGGATCACCTGGGAGTAGCGCTGGTAATCCAGATGGTCGAACAGGATTTCGCCGTGCTCGTTCCTGGCCCGCAAGCTGCCGTGATAGAGATCCAACGCGCCATCGGCGCGCACCAGACTGAGGTAATTGGAACGGATGGTGGCAAAATGAGTGAAATAGCCGGGATTCAACTGGTACGCCTGTTTGACCAGTTTGAGGACGCCGCGACCCCACTGGATCATTAGATCGATATCAGCCAGCAGGTCATTGCGCTCCTGCAAGGTCAACGCCTTGTTGACTCCGCCCGGAATCGACCCGGTGCCGTGAATCCGCTTGCCGGCGGTGACCCGGATTACTTCCTGACCATACTTGCGCAGCCGTACCCCTTGACGAGCGATATCGGGATAATCGGCCATCACTCCACCGATATGACGACTTGCCACGGGATTGTCGAAATCGAATAGAAAATCCGGCGAAGCCAAGTGGAAAAAATGCACGGCATGCGATTGCAAGGTCTGACCGTAATGCATCAGCCGGCGGATTTTCTCGGCGGTCGGGGTGAGTTCTTGTACCCCGACCAATTGATCCACCGCCTTGGCCGCCGCCAGATGATGACTGACCGGGCAGATGCCGCATAGCCGCTGCACCACCACCGGCACTTCCCAGTACGGCCGGCCCTGAATGAATTTCTCGAAGCCACGAAATTCGACGATATGCAATCGTGCCTGGCGGATACGATGGTCCTTGTCCGTCAGCAGCGTGACCTTACCGTGCCCCTCGACTCGACTCAGCGGATCGATGGCGATCCGACACAGATATTCCGGCCGGGCGGCCGTTTCCAGATCGCTCATGGCGCGCCTCGCTCAATCATAGTGGATTTGGGTATAGGACAGTGCAACCGGTTGACCGGACAACAATTGGCTGACAAAAGTCCAGATGGTGTCCGCTGAAGGTGGGCAGCCGGGCAGAAAGTAATCGATCTTGACCACCTCATGCACCGGATGCACCTGATCGAGCAGCAGCGGGATTTCCGGGTCGTTGGGGATTTGCGGGTCGACCAGGCCGACCCCGCACAGGTAGGACTCCTCCAAGCAGTCCTTGAGCGCGAACTGATTGCGCATCGCCGGAATACCGCCGTTCAGCGCGCAGGCCCCGATCGCGATCAACGTCTTGCAACGCGCCCGGAACTCCATCAGCACATGAACGTTCTCGGCGTTGCAGACCCCACCCTCGATCAGGCCGATGTCGCACTCACCCAACTCCTTGATATCGGTCAGTGGGCTACGGTCCAATTCCACCCGCTCGGCCAGATCGAACAAGCGCTCGTCCAGATCCAGCAGCGACATGTGGCAACCAAAGCAGCCGGCCAACGAACAGGTGGCGACTTTCAGTCGTGGCTCAATCATGGCGGTGTCCTCCCCGGCTTTCCGACACTTGCGCCACATCGCCGACCACGCTGATCGGCTTGCGGTCGTACAGTCGCTGGCCGATGGGCGTCTCGTAGCCTCGGTGCTTGATCAGAATCGTTCCGGTCGGACAGACCTGGGCGGCCTTGTCGTGGAGGCTGAACGGGGTAGCGCCCAACTGGCCCGAGGGCGTGTTGACCACCAACCGCGCCTGAATGCCGCGCCCCTGCACCGCGAAGATATTTTTACCATCCACGTCGCGGCTGGCTCGCACGCACAGTTCGCACAGGATGCAGCGGTTGAAATCGAGCACCGCCTCGGGGTGGGAGGCATCCACCGGACGGCGTGGATAAAAGTGCGTGTAATGCGGCGCCAGCATCCCGACGTAATAGGCTACCGCCTGCAACTGGCAGGCTCCACTCTTCTCGCAGGCCGGGCAGATGTGGTTGCCCTCGACAAACAACATTTGCAGAATGCCGCAGCGAATTTCGCGCAACTCCTCGGTCTCGCTCTGCACGGTCAGGCCGGCCGCCGCCGGCGTGGTGCATGCTGCCTGCACCCGGCCGTTGACCTTGACCAGACAGACCCGGCAACTGCCGTGCGGGGTGAACTCCGGATTGAAACACAGATGCGGGATGTAGACGCCGGCGTCCAGCGCCGCCGCCATGAGTGTCTGACCGTCCTGAAACGGCACCGGCCGCCCGTCCAGGGTGAAATGCGCTTGCTCGCTCATGGCATCGCTCTCAGCAGTAGATCCTGCTCATTCAGATAGGCCCCCGGATCACGGCGACCGGTCAGTTGCCGGGCTTCTTCCAGCGCCGCGTTCAAATCGAAGGCTGGTTCGTAAGCGGTGGAACGCAGCCGCCGCTCGTAGGCTTCCGGGAATTCATCCAGACTGTCGAGCACCGGATTGGGCGCAGTCTGGCCCAGCCCGCAATGACAGGCAACCTGCATGATCCGCCCCAGCTTGCGCATCTCTTCCAGATCGTAACGGGTGCCGTGACCGGTATGAACCTTGGTGACCAGATCGCGCATCAGCGAGGTGCCGACCCGGCACGGCGTGCAGAACCCGCAGCTTTCGTGGACGAAAAACTGGGTAAAGTTGCGGATACCGTCGAGAATGTCGCGACTTTGGTCGAACACCATGAACGAACCGCCGGTGGCCAGATCCTCGAAGCAGATGCGCCGCCCGAACTGTTTGGCGGAAATCGTGTGCCCGGCGGGACCGGCCATCTGGATACCTTGGGCATCCCGCGCGCCGCAATCCTCCAACACCCGCTGCACGGTGACGCCAAAGGGGTATTCGTAAATCCCCGGCCGCTCGCAGTCGCCGCTGAGGCTGAGCAGCTTGGTGCCCTTGGATTCGGCAGTGCCGCGACTGGCAAACCAGTCACCGCCCTCCACCGCGATCTTGGCGGCGGCGGCGAAAGTCTCGACGTTGTTGACCACGGTCGGCTTGTTCAAGTAACCGTGCGTGGTGGGAAACGGCGGGCGGATACGCGGCACGCCATGCTTGCCCTCCAGCGATTCGATCAGCGCCGACTCCTCGCCACAGACGTAGGCCCCGGCGCCGAGATGGATGTCGATGTCGAAGTTGAAGCTGGGATCGCCGAGAATGGCATCGCCCAGCAGTCCCACTTCGCGGCGGCGTTGCAGGGTGTCCCGCAGAGCGTTCAGCAGGTAACGGTACTCGCCGCGCAGGTAGACAAAGCCTTGGTGGGCACCGATCACCCGGCCGCACAACGTCATGCCCTCGAACACCAGATCGGCGAAATCCTGCATCAGCACCCGGTCCTTGAAGGTGCCCGGTTCGCCTTCGTCGGCGTTGCAGACTACGTATTTCACTTCGCTGGGCGCATTGCGGCAGGCCATCCACTTGGCGGCCGATTTATAGCCGGCGCCGCCTTGACCCCGCAGGCCGGATTTGGTTAGTTCTTCCAGCATTGCTTCCGGGCCGCGCTTCAACGCCGCCCGTACAGCCGCGCCGTCGGCGAAATGTCGGCCCAGCAGGATATCGGTGCGGCGGATGTTGCTGATCACCTCGAAAAACTCGCGCGGCCACTGCTCCAGCGCCGTTCGGCTGTTGACCAGTTCCACGATGCGGTCCAGCCGGGGCCGGTCGAGCCGGGTCAGGGTGTAGCCGTTCACCAGCGCGGCCGGACC
>JBATDL010000384.1:0-2763 GCA_049663445.1 Candidatus Competibacter sp. | reverse complement strand
GTTGTAATACTGGCCCACAATCTGATTGCCGGGCCGCGAAAAGTTGAGGGTGAAGGTCGGCATGTCGCCGCCCAGGTAGTTGACATGGAAGACCAGATCCTCGGGTAGATCCTCGTGCGAGCGCCAGACCACCCAGCCCACACCCGGATACACCAGGCCGTACTTGTGACCGGACACGTTAATGGATTTGACCAGCGGTAGACGAAAATCCCACTCCAAATCGGGCTGCAGGAAGGGGGCGACGAACCCGCCAGACGCCGCGTCGATATGCATCGGAACGGCATGGCCGGTCTTGGCGTTGTATTCCAGCAGGGCGTCGTGAATCTCTTTGACCGGCTCATAGGCGCCGGTGTAGGTGACGCCGAGAATGGGTACGACCGCGATGGTATTCTCGTCGACCGCGTTCAGCACGCCTTCGGGCGTAATGGTGTACTGACCCGGCTCCATCTCGATGTAACGCGGTTCCACCTCCCAGTAACGCGCGAACTTCTCCCAGACCACCTGCACGTTATTGCCCATCACGATGTTCGGTTGGTCGGTGGGCTTGCCTTTGGCTTTCATGCGCGCGCGCCATCGCCACTTCAGCGCCATCCCCGCTAACATCACCGCCTCCGAGGATCCGATAGCGGAAGCGCCGATCCCGGTTTCCGGAGCGTTGAAAAGCCGGGAAACGATGTTGATACAACGCTCCTCAATCATGGCGGTAAAAGGGTACTCATCCTTGTCGATCATGTTCTTGTCGAAGGTCTCGGCCATCAGTTTCTCGGCCTCCGGCTCCATCCAGGTGGTGACGAAAGTCGCTAGGTTGAGCCGGGCATTGCCGTCGAGCATTAACTCGTCGTGGATGAGGTTGTAGGCAGTGGCCGGCGCCAGTTCCCGATCGGCGAGTTCGAACTTCGGCACAGGTCGCTCCATCGCGTTGCGCGCATAGATCGGCGTCAGGTCGGTCTCCCGGTCGCTCAGATTTTTGAGATTTTTCGTCTTGGTAACCATCAGTCCCTCTCTATCGGTGCTTGTTCGTCGCCCCATCCTGATTGGCTTGTCTCAGGAATAGGTGTGGGAAATCCAGTGGAATTGCTGAAAGGCATGTAGTGAACTAAGCAGTTAAGCTCGCGCGTAACTGGCGCAGGGCGCGCAGTGCATCGTCGACCATGCGTTCCTGTTGCCGGTAATAATACTCTGCTCCCATTGGTACGATCAGCGAGACCGAAAATTGACTTATCCGTGGACGCAGCAATTGAAGATCCCGGATTAACTCATCCAGTCGCTCTTTTTGGCGCGTACTGAACGCGCCCGGCTCCAAGTGGAGTTTCCCGATTTCCTCAATGGTGTAATTATGGCCAAATAAATCAAACGTCTGTCCTTTCAATTTCAGCCAGTTGGCGTCGATACGCCAGAGCCGAAATCGATGCCAGATCACAGCGGCATTAAATAACAGACTGATCAGCACCACATAGTGCAGGATATTAGCGGGCGGCATCAGGTCGACAATCCGGGGCGCGTATTCGTCCAGCAGGCTGGGGCCACCGTTTTTGAGAAACGGTTTGAGATCCCGCGCTTCTCGCAATCCAGTCTCGTTGGGAGTGCTCCGATTGATTTCGATAAAGCCCTTGAATACGGTATCCAGCAGCACCAGCATCGCCACCGTCTCCGAGCGCGAGGCTTCGCCGTTACTTAGCATCAGCAAATCGGTTTGGAAAACTTTCTTGTTGGTCTGCGGCAATCGCCGCAATTGCCCGAAGTGGCCGGTGTAGAGCGTGTGGCCCTTGAGAGCGGGAATGTGGGCAGACAAGGACTCGGCGTTGTCAAAACTGGCGATTTGCAATCCTCCACGCACCGCCTGCTCGATCAGTGACGCATCGGCATCCATCAGAAACAAGCCCAGATCCAATTTTTCCTGCTTGAGCTGATCGATCTGTTCGGTGAAAGGGTGCTCGCTGGAGGTGATTTCGAGTTCCTTGAGCAACTTTGAGCCGAGTAATTCTCTGGCCAATAGAGCCGTGGCGCTACCGTGAGGGCCGATGCCGATACGAAAGCCTACGAGATCGGAGGGGTAACGAATGGTATCGGCATGCGCTCCCAGCATGAACAGTGTTCGCGAGCGGGGCAGTCGGGCGACCAGTTCCAGCTTTTCAGGTCTTGCATAGCTCAAACCATCCGGCGCCAACGCAAATAGGCTATCCCTCTGATCCCTCTCCTTGGCCAGCCGCGCGAGACTGGCTGCAGTACCTGCGGTCGCGATATTGAGCACGGTACCTCGATGCGGCTCGGCTTCGCGGGCCAGTTCCTCCACCAGTGCGTAATCTTGGCCGTTTTCGGGACCCGATAGCACCGTCACTCGCATATGGGCCAGATCGGGCGTCAGATCGACGGCGGCGAAGATCAACCCGAACAGCAAGAGCAATGCGAGGATAAAGCCAATGCGATAGATCGAGGGTGTTTCGTCGAAACGTCCAAGTGCTTTTTGCCACGGCCTTGACAGGTAGCTTGTGAGGTTTTGCTTTGTTTCGCGTCGTATGGTCGTCATGATTTATATTTTAAATGTGGCTCTTCGAGGGTTCTTGTGGAAACTGTTGCTTGATGTCTCATAAATGATGCTTGCAATTGATGTATCGCAAATAATTACTTGATTTTAAGGTAGTCCTGCAGACTGTAGTGAACCCTCACACAGCAGCCATCGATAGGGTTTGATTGTAATGATGAACGAAATACCAAATGGCCCCAATGTGGTTTTCGATCTTTTTTGAAAAAGATAGAGTTTCT
>JBATDL010000383.1:0-1652 GCA_049663445.1 Candidatus Competibacter sp. | reverse complement strand
GCCTGCTTGGGATCGCCGACCAGGAACACCGGCTTGTCGGCGTGGGTGTAGATGCGGCGAAAAATCTCGTACTGCACCGGGTCGGTGTCCTGAAATTCGTCGATCAGGGCGGCAGCGTAGCGGTGGCGCAGGGTTTCGACCAGCACCGCGCCCTGCTGGGGATGATGCAGCGCCGTGTGCAGGTCAAGCAGCAGGTCGTCGTAGGATTGCAGCTGTTGCCGACGCTTGCGGATGGCCAGCTCGGTATTGCACCAGGCCAGCAGCTTGACGGGAATCTGATGCCGGCAGTAATCCACCAGTGCCTCGCAGGCGGTTTTCAGCGTTTCGCAGGCATCGAAAAACGGATGCTGGGGGGCAGTTTTGCCCTTGTTGGTCGAGGCTTGCAGTTTGGTGGCGGTAAATTGCGCGAACTTGTCGAACAGGGCGAGCTTGGGCGTTTCCGCCATCAGATAGGCGTCCATCGCCTCCAGCCAGCCGGGGATGGAGTTTTTGCGATAGGCATTGCCGTTGAGCGCCTTACCGTTCAACAACAGATCCTCAATGTCAGCGCGATCCTGCAACCAGAGGGCACGGGCTTGCTGGAATGCGGCGACGAAGGCGTGTTCGAGCGCTGGGCCGTCCACTTCTCCGCCCGGCATGGTTACGCGCAGGTACGGCTTGCCCAAGTAGCGTTCGATCTGAGCGCGCAGCTTGTCTGGACTGGAGCGTTCGTCCAGAAAATATTGCACCACCAACGGCGAGCCGGCGTAGAACTCCCGCCGCCAGAAATCCTCGACGATCTCTTGCAGCAGGTCGCCGGTATCGGCCATCAACTCGGTTTCGAACGACAGCCCGCTTTCGAAGGCGTTGTCGCCGAGCGCCCGCTTGCAGAAGCCGTGAATGGTGAAGATCGCGGCTTCGTCGAAACCGCGCACGGCGTTGCTTAGCCGGCGGATGGCGATTTCCCGGTCCGGCGACAGATCGAGTAGGCGGGTGGCGAGTTCGTCGTGCTCGGCGGCGCGGCCTCGCAGGAAGGCGGCGCGGATGTCACTCAACCGGGCGCGGATGCGGTCGCGCAATTCCTTGGTGGCGGCGTTGGTGTAGGTCACCACCAGGATGTGGCTGACCGGAATGCCGGCCTCGACCACCAACCGCGCGTACAGCGCGGTGATGGTGTAGGTTTTACCGGTGCCGGCGCTGGCTTCGATCAGATTGAAGCCGGCCAGCGGGATGTAAAGTGGGTCCAGGCGCTGCATGTTGGGTATCGCAAACGGAAATGTTGCCGAACAGCATACCTGCTTGGGTTTCCCCGCGCTCCGATGAAAGGGGGTTGGGATATGAAAAAATCTTGGGATCGGAGCCTTGGCAATGATCATCAAGTCTTGATATGACCAGGACAGCCGCGATGAGCGAAAACGCTAGTTTAAAGAATGTATTGCCGGCTCAGAGCGTGGATGGCGGCGAGAGTTCGGCCCTGTCGGTTCTGTACGAGCAGGGCTCGTTGACCGACCTGGATGTGCATTTCGCCCGCTTCATGAACCGGCTGGCCGATGGGGGTTCGCCGGAGCTGGCGCTGGCGGCGGCGCTGGCCAGTCACGCCAGCGGGCAGGGCGATATTTGCATCAACCTGCGCCAGTGGGCGCGGCGGCGGTCATGGGGTGCCGGGGAAGAAC
>JBATDL010000382.1:0-7422 GCA_049663445.1 Candidatus Competibacter sp. | reverse complement strand
GATATCCTGATTGATATTACGGTGTTTTGATCGACTGAAGATATCATTAAAACTGGATTGGAGGTCGCCGGTGGTGGTTTCCCGATGCCGATACTCAGCTTGGAGAGTGAAATAAGGAGTGACGGCCACTTGTCCAAACAGATCATAAATGTCGTTCTTCAGGTCGTTATTGTCTCGATAGCCGTTACTCTGGTAATGTAACTGTCCAAGGCTGTAGGCGGCGCGGTCGGTCAGGCCGGAGACGATCAGCTCATCTCCCCACGTACTCTGATTACCGCCCAACGCCGAAGCCCACAGCGTCGGCTGATTTTGTACAAACAATGGCGTAAATTCGTACAGAGACGAGGTGGTCAAGGCGCTCGGCATCAGCAGTTTGGTTTCCGCCATTTGCGGTTGCACCGGAGTGATGTTGATTGGCTGCAGCAACTGGGATTGCAGCAGTTCGCTCACGCGGGCGATTTCCAGATTGGGTAATGCCGCATAGGAATCCGCCAGCAGCCGATGCGCCGAGTAGTTGCTTGGGTCACGGTTGACCGATTGCCAGCCTTCCTGCAAGCCGAGTTGGGTAAAGCCCACTTCGTTGTAAATGCGTCCCAAAGTGGCCGACCGCGCGGCCAGATCCTCATCCAGCAGCAACCGCGACCGGTACACGCCCCGATCGTCGTTCAGTTCGATGGATTTTTGCAGGTTCTCCACGGCTTCGACCGGTCGATTGACGCTTTGCAGGCGAATGGCGTCGTAGTACCAGGGGGTCGGGTCGTGGGGATCGAGTTGCTTGGCCGCTTCCAGATATTTTTGCGCCGGCTGGTTCTGTTTGTCCTCGTAAAATGCCTTGCCGAGATAGCTGTTGTAGAGCGAGACCTTCGGCTCCAGCAGCGTCGCTTTGCGAATCGCCTCGATGGCTTTATCGGTCTGGTTGTGCCGGAACAGCACCAGTCCCAAGCCGAGTTGCGGCAATCCCAGGGTCGAGTCTTGGCCGATGGCCGCCTGGAACGCTTCGCGGGCGTCGTTCACCCGGTTGCGCGCCAGTTGTAGAAATCCCCAGACAGTGTTGACCATGGCATCGTCCGGCGCCCGTTGCCGCGCCTGTTTCGCCACTTTTACCGCATCCCGCAGCCGGCCCATGCCAAACAGCAGGCTGCTTTGCTGGATCAAGGCGCGGGCATTGTCGGGGTCGAGTGCCACCGCCTTGCGGGCGGCGGCCAGCGCGGCATCCAGATCGAATTCGGCCTGCCGGACCAGACTGAGACTGAGATACGCCGAGGAGGAGGACGCATCGGCGGCGACCGCCCGTTCGGCATCGGCCAGCGCCTCGGCCTTGCGGTTCTGCACCAACTCGATGTTGGAGCGCAGGCTGTAGGCCAGCGCGTCCTTGGGATCGAGCGCCAGCGCCCGGTCGATGGCCTGCCGGGCTTCCGGCACTTGACCGCGCAGCAGATGGGTCTGGGCGGCCTGAGTCCAGTAGCGGGGAGATCGAGGGTCCCGCGCCGGTTCCGCCGGGCCGCCGACCGGACCCGGATAGTAGAGCGACCATTGCACCGCATTGAGCGGGTTGATCAACACGGTCTTGCGCGGCGCTTCGCCCATCTTGACGCTGGCCTGTTCGTTCGCCGCTACCAGCACGCTGCCCTGCGGGTTGCTGAATTCGACCAGACCGTCCAGCACGGCCAGTTGGGCCGTGTCGGCGGGACCGACCGCCAGGTTGAACTCGGTGCCGCGAATGGTGGCGGTGGCCGGCACGGTTTGAATTTCCAGAAATTGATTGTTGTCGCGGACCCAGATTTCACCGCCCAGCAGACGCAGAATGTTTTGCAGAACGCCGTTCGAGGCGGGAACGATTTCCCTGGGGGTAACCTGCTTGAGTTCCAACTGGCTGTTGCCGTTGAGCTTGATCTGCGCACCGTTCGCCAACAGCACTGCGGCGCGGCTGCCATCACTGGTACGCAGCACCTCGCCGGCCGCCAGCGGCTCCCCTGTGCCGACCGGTTGCCAGCGCCCTTGGCGTCGTACTTCGGCGGTTCCCACCACGCTGACGATTTCGCCCGCTTCCTGGGCCAAGGCCGGGTAAAACGGTAGGAGCAGCACAATAACCAACAGCCAATAAAGCCGCTTCCATAGACCCAACCAGCGACACTGGGTGGGCTCGTTTTGTCGTTTTTGCCGTTTTGGAAAGGCAGTCACAGCGGAAAATTCGTTCATTGCGTTTATGTCTTGGGCTGCTTTGTCAGCTTATCAGGCAGCTTGCCGATAGTGCTGAAGATACTTTCTCAATGATCACACGGTGTTAGAAAAGATTCTACCCTGTATTCAAGTTGGATAAATTGCATTAAGTCCTGTCTCGAAATTGCTTTACATGGCATCATTTGTATCAAAATTCATTCATTCAATAAGCGTCTTGCCAAAAAAAATCCCTGTTTAAACAAGCAGGGATTTGCTTGGCGCCATAAAAACCGGACTGACATATCAAAAATATTGCGACTGTAAAATTATACCTTCTTGGATAAGGTGGGGTGGCGCGAGGCGCCGGGCTGACTTGAGTCGGCGGAGGCAGGTCTTCACTCCCGCAACTCGCTCCGGTCGGTAAACGATGCGAGTGCTTCCGGATTGGCCAGCGCCTCAAGATTCTTGACCGGCTGGCCATGCACAACATGACGGACAGCCAGCTCGACGATTTTGCCGCTCTTGGTGCGGGGAATGTCGGTCACTTGCAGCACCTTGGCGGGGACGTGGCGCGGCGTGGCGCCTTCGCGAATCGTCCGCTTGATGCGGGCAACCAGCCCGTGGTCGAGATCGATATCCTCCTGAAGTTTCACGAACAGCACCAGCCGGACATCCCCCTCCCAGTCCTGCCCGATGACCAGGGACTCGACCACCTCGGGCAGTTTCTCGACCTGACGGTAAATTTCGGCGGTGCCGATGCGCACGCCGCCCGGATTGAGCGTGGCGTCCGAACGGCCGTAAATGATCAGCCCATCGTGTCGGGTCATTTCGCAGAAATCGCCGTGACGCCAAACGCCGGGGAACTGGTCGAAATAGGCCGCCTGGTATTTCTTCCCACGAGGGTCGTTCCAGAAACCGATGGGCATACAGGGAAACGGACGGGTGCAGACCAGCTCGCCTTTCTGGTCCCGGATCGATTGACCCCGGTCGTCCCACACCTCGACCGCCAGCCCCAGCCCCCTGCATTGAATCTCGCCGCGCCAGACCGGCAGCGTGGGATTGCCCAGCACGAAGCAGGAGATGATGTCGGTGCCGCCGGAGATGGAGGCCAACTGCACGTCCGGCTTGATCTCCGCATAGACCGAATCGAAGCGTTCGGGAACCAGCGGGCTGCCGGTTGACAGGATGGCGCGGAGAGGACTCAGATCGTAATCCCGCCTGGGCTTGAGGCCGATCTTGGTCAGAGCATCGAGATACTTGGCCGAGGCGCCGAAATGGGTCATGCGCTCGCTTTGCGCGTAATCCCAGAGAATCCGGCCGCGTGCGACGAAGGGGCTGCCGTCGTACAGCAGCAGCGTTGCGCCCGAGGCCAGGCCGGACACCAGCCAGTTCCACATCATCCAGCCGCAGGTGGTGAAATAGAAAAAGCGGTCTCCCTCCCGCAGGTCGCTATGCAGTTGCTGTTCCTTGAGATGCTGCAACAAGGTTCCCCCAGCGCCGTGAACAATGCATTTGGGGATGCCGGTTGTCCCCGATGAATACAGGATGCAGAGCGGATGATCGAAAGGCAGCGGCGCGAACTCGATTTCGGTCGCCGCTGCGTGGAGCGCGATAAAGCGGGCAAAGGACATCCCCCTGGGCAGACTGGCCGCCAGCGCGTCCGCGTTGTCGTCGAGGTAGGGAACCAGGATCAACTGCCGGACGCTGGGCAGTTGGGGCATGAGCTCGGCCAGCTTGGGCCGCATGTCGATCGCCTTGCCGTTGTACCAATAACCATCGCAGGTGATCAGCACCTTCGGTTCGGTTTGGCCGAAGCGGTCGAGGACGCCCTGGACGCCAAAATCCGGCGAGGCACTGGTAAACACCGCGCCGATACTGGCGGCGGCGAGCAGTGCAATGATCGTTTCGGGCAGGTTGGGCAGGTAGGCGGCGACCCGATCACCGGGGCCGATGCCCGCTTGTTTCAGTGCGGTGGCGAATTGGGCGACCTGCTGGCGCAATTCGGCCCGCGACAGCGTGCGCCTGGCCCGCTCTTCGCCCCAGAACACCAGCGCCTCGGGGTTGCCGCAGTCTCGCAACAGGTTTTCGGCAAAATTGAGTCGGGCGTCTGGAAACCACCGGGCGCCGGGCATCCGGTGCGGATCGACCAAAATCCGCTCCCCGCGCTCGCCGAGGATGCCGCAGAAGTCCCAGACTGCCGGCCAGAACTGCTCGGGTGCGTCGATCGACCAGGCGTGCAAATCCGCATACGACGCCAGCGCCATCCCGGAAACCTGTCGGGCATACACAGTGAAGGCGGCCATGCGGGTTGCGGCGCTACGCTCGGGATCGGGGGTCCACAGTGGCCGATCAAAGGTCGGCGCGGCCCTATTGTCGCGCGAGTGATCATTCATCGGGCTCTCTCCATCGGTCAGGAGGGTGTGGTTACCGGAGATGACAGGCCGATTCTCGCCCGCGCGACTTTCGATGCCGGTGGACGCCCCAGCGCCGCGCTGATCCAGGCCGAACAATCGATGAGGGTGTCGAGATCGATACCGGTTGCGATCCCCAGCCCGTTCAGCAGATACACGACATCCTCGGTGGCGACGTTGCCGGAAGCGCCCTTGGCGTAGGGGCAGCCGCCCAGCCCGGCCACCGAGGCGTCGAATACCGTTATGCCACATTGGAGTGAGGCGTAAATATTTGCAATCGCCATGCCATAGGTATCGTGATAATGGCCGGCGATGCGGTCGAGGGGCACGCGGGCGTTCACCGCCTCGATCAGGCGTTTCGCCGCCTCCGGCGTTCCGACCCCGATCGTATCGCCCAAACTGACCTCGTAGCACCCCATATCGAACAGGACACCGGCCACTTGGGCGACCGCCGCCGGCTGGACATTTCCTTCGTAGGGACAGCCGAGCGCGCAGGACACGTAACCGCGTACCCGGACGCCGGCTTGCCGCGCCGCAGCCATGACCGGCTCGAAACGCTTCAGCGATTCGGCAATGGAACAATGAATGTTGTTTTGCGAGAAGGACTCGGAAGCCGCGCCGAACACGGCGACTTCGCGCGCGCCCGCTGTTAAAGCGGCTTCAAAGCCTTGCAAATTCGGCGTCAGCACCGGATAGGCAACGCCGGGCAAGCGCTCGATGGCGGCCATGACTGCGGCATTGTCTGCCATCTGCGGCACCCACTTCGGCGAAACGAAGGAGGTCGCCTCGATGGTCTTCAGTCCGGCCTTCCCCAGTCGGGCGATCAGCTCCACCTTGGTCGCGGTGGCGATGATTCGTGGCTCGTTTTGCAATCCGTCGCGCGGACCCACTTCGACGATTTTGACTGTGTTGGGCAGCTTCATGGGTTCCCGGCTCATGCAATTTTCTCAGGTTCGAATTCCACCAGTTCAGCGCCATCGCTCACTGGGTCGCCGACCGCGAAATGGAAGGATTTCACCGTTCCCTTGGTCGGCGCCATGATGGTGTGCTCCATCTTCATGGCTTCCAAAATGAGTAGAGGCGCCCCCTTCTCCACCCGCGTGCCTTCCCGCACGAGCAGGGCGATGACGTTGCCGGGCATGGGTGCCAACAGCCCGCCTTCCTGGCCGCCGCCCTCGCCGCTGTAATAGAGGGGATCGACCCGCGCAAGCGGCCAAGCGTGCCCGTGGAGGAATACATACCGTCTCTCCCCAGCGACTACCACCGTGGCATTCAGGCGCAAGCCGCCCAGATCGACCCGCAGGGTGTCGTTCGGTCCCAGCTCGCCCCGGACTCGCGTCTCCTGACCGTCGATGTCCAGCGCGTAGCCCTGTTCGGCATAGCGCACGCCCACGGTTTTCTCCAATTCGCCGGCACGGAACAGCAGACGGCGTTCGGCGCGGGAATTGAGCCGCCAGCCATCGCGCCGGTGCCAGGGCGAGAGCGGATCGGTATGCCTAGCCGCTTCGGCGCTCGCCCGCGCTTCTTCACGCAACAGGGTGGCGAGCGCGGCGACCAGAAAAACATCGCGGGGAATGGGCGAATCGGTGGCAAACAGGAATTCGCGCTCGCGCTCGATCAAGTCGGTATCGAGATCAGCCCGGGCAAAAGCGGGGGAAGCTACCAGGCGTGACAGGAAATCGACGTTGTTGGCGACGCCCACGATGCGGTACTGGGCCAGGGCTTGAAGCATACGGGCCAGCGCCTGCTCCCGATGGGTGTCCCATACGATGAGTTTGGCGATCATCGGATCGTAGAAGGGGCCGATCTCGTCGCCTTCCTCGACCCCGGTGTCGACTCGAACGTGCAGGTTTTCTTCCGGCGGCGCGAGATGCACCAGCTTGCCGGTGGAGGGTAGAAATCCCTTGGCGGGATCTTCGGCGTAAATCCGGGCTTCCAGCGCGTGCCCGTGAATCTGAAGCTGTTCTTGGGCAAGCGGTAGCGGCTCGCCGCAGGCCACGCGCAATTGCCACTCGACCAAATCCAGGCCGCTAATCATTTCGGTGACGGGATGCTCGACCTGAAGCCGCGTGTTCATCTCCATGAAATAGAAAGCGCCATCCGGGCTAACGATGAATTCCACCGTGCCGGCGCCGACGTAGCCGACGACCTGTGCAGCCTTCACCGCCGCATGACTCATCGCGGCACGGCGTTCGGGCGTCATTCCCGGCGCGGGCGCTTCTTCGAGTACTTTCTGATGGCGGCGCTGCACCGAGCAATCCCGCTCGAACAGAGAGACGATGTTGCCGTGGACGTCGCCGAACACCTGGATCTCGATGTGACGCGGGTGCAGCAGGTATTTTTCGACAAGCACGCATTCGTCGCCGAA
The DNA here is from genome assembly GCA_049663445.1 of Candidatus Competibacter sp. Classification (GTDB taxonomy): domain Bacteria; phylum Pseudomonadota; class Gammaproteobacteria; order Competibacterales; family Competibacteraceae; genus Competibacter. The sequence continues at coordinate 483 of JBATDL010000382.1, read as the reverse complement.
AGCGGCGGCGGCTTCTCGCCGGCAGGAAGCGAGCGCTGCCTCGAAGTCCTCGGGTTTTTCCACCCGCCTCATGCCTTTGCCACCACCGCCGGCGCTGGCCTTGATCAGCACCGGATAACCGATCCGGTTGGCCTGCTCGCGCAGAAAGGCCGGCTCCTGGATGTCCCCGTGATAACCCGGCGTGAGAGGAATGCCGGCTTGCGCCATCAGCGCCTTGGCAATGCTCTTGGAACCCATCGCGCGGATTGCCTCGACCGGCGGACCGATGAAAACGAGGTTGCTGGCGGCGCAGGCGGCGGCGAAGTCCGGGTTTTCAGACAGAAAGCCGCTGCCGGGATGAATAGTCTGCGCCCCGGTTTGCCGGGCGGCGGCAATGATCTTGTCGATGGCGAGGTAGCTGTCCCGCGCCGCTGCTGGGCCGATCAGCACCGCTTCGTTGGCCAGCCGCACATGCCGGGCGTCGGCATCCGCTTCGGAATACAC
>JBATDL010000381.1:0-2055 GCA_049663445.1 Candidatus Competibacter sp. | reverse complement strand
CTTTTACGCCGTCCGGCCGACCGGGCGGCTCATTCGGGGAGCCGCAAGGCGTTCGTACCCGACAGGAGTCATAGTGGCAAAAAAAGTTACGGCATACGTCAAATTGCAGGTCGCTGCCGCCAAGGCCAACCCCAGTCCTCCCGTCGGTCCGGCGCTAGGCCAGCACGGCGTCAACATTATGGAGTTCTGCAAGACCTTCAACGCCCAGACCCAGCATCTGGAGCCCGGCCTGCCGATTCCGGTGGTGATTACGGTCTACAGCGACCGCAGCTTCACCTTCATCATGAAGACCCCGCCGGCTACGGTGCTGTTGAAGAAGGCGTTGGGAATCGACAAGGGCAGCTCTACCCCCAATACCAAGAAGGTTGGTGTAGTCACCCGAGCCCAACTGGAAGAGGTCGCCAAGACCAAAATGCCCGACCTAACCGCCGCCAGTCTCGACGCCGCCGTGCGCACCATCGCCGGCAGCGCCCGCGCCATGGGTCTCGACGTCCGAGAGGAGGCGTAACATGGCCAAGATCTCCAAACGCATGCAAGCGATTCGCGCCAAGCTAACGCCAGGAAAATCTCACCCGATCGAGGAAGCATTCGCGCTGCTCAAGGAACTGCCCGGCGCCAAGTTCAGGGAATCGGTGGACGTAGCCGTTAACTTGGGCGTGGACCCACGCAAGTCCGACCAAGTGGTACGCAGCGCCACGGTGCTACCGCATGGGACTGGTAAAACGGTGCGGGTAGCGGTATTCGCCCAAGGCGTCAACGCCGACGCCGCCCACGCCGCCGGCGCTGATGTGGTCGGTTTCGAGGATCTGGCCGAATCGGTGAAGGCCGGCAATCTCGACTTCGACGTAGTTATCGCCGCGCCGGATGCCATGCGACTGGTGGGACAGCTCGGTAAGATTCTCGGCCCGCGTGGCCTGATGCCCAACCCCAAGGTCGGCACCGTGACCCCCGACGTGGCGGGCGCCATCCGCAACGCCAAGGCGGGACAGGTTCGATATCGCACCGATAAGGCCGGCATCATCCACTGCACCATCGGCAAGCTGGAATTCGCCTCCACCCAGTTGCAGGAAAACTTGCAGGCATTGCTGCACGACCTGCAAAAGATCAAACCCGCGACCGCCAAGGGCATCTATATCCGCCGGATCACCGTGTCCACCACCATGGGGCCGGGTCTCGCCGTGGATCAAACCACGCTGTCATTCTGAACCGTTTCCCGACAGGGCGTCGGGGACGGAATAACGAACTTTGGGCCGACCGGGAATCCCGGCCAGCGTCAAAGACCGCAGGTGCCGTCAGGCTCAATCGTTTCTGGTCATGACCGGAACAGCCCGCGCAGACGGTTAGGCCCTTCCGGATCATTCCTGGTCAGGCCGCCGCTCCCCTTCTCCGCGATAGCGGAGAAAAACCACGAGGTAATGCAATGAGTCTCAATCTGGCAGAAAAACAAGCTGTGGTGGCTGAAGTCGCCAAAGTGGCTGCCAGTGCGCACTCCGCGATCGCCGCCGAATACCGCGGGCTGAGCGTGGCTCAGCTCACGGCCCTGCGTGCAAAAGCGCGGGAAACCGGCGTTTATCTGCGCGTTGTCAAGAACACCCTGGCGCGGCGTGCCGTGCGGGGGACCGAGTTCGAGTGCCTGCAGCCCAGCCTGGTAGGACCGCTGATTCTGGCGTTCTCCCAGGAGGACCCAGGCGCGGCAGCGCGGATATTCAAGGAATTTCTCAAAGAGAAAGCCAACGACAAGCTGGTCGTCAAGACGCTGGCGGTCGGTGGGCAGGCGTTTCCAGCCAGCGAGCTGGACCGTTTGGCCAGCCTGCCGACCCGCAATGAGGCGATTAGCCTGCTTATGGCCTGCCTGCGGGCACCGCTCGACAAGTTCGCGCGGACTCTCAATGAAATTCCCGGCAAGTTGGTGCGCACGATCGAAGCAGTCCGGCAGCAGAAGGAAGCTGCCTGATCGTTTTGGCAAAACAACCTGATTGATAGCAGTCAGAATTTTTAGCGTTTTTATCCAGGAGTAAACCTGCAATGGCCGTTTCCAAACAAGAAATGCTGGAC
>JBATDL010000380.1:0-6710 GCA_049663445.1 Candidatus Competibacter sp. | reverse complement strand
TCGGCAGGTCGAAGGCCACCGATAGACCGGTTTGCCCCTTACTCAGGTTGGTGCGGTACAACTCGTTGGATGCCTTGGCGGAGGAATGACCGGAGTAGGTCCGCATCAGCCAGGGTTTGTCGCGTTTAATTGGGGTGGTCATGGGAGCCTCTTTAAGTGTGCGACGATGGTTCGGGATTGGATGTTTCAAATCATTTTGATGTCTTAGTAAACTCGTCAACAGTCATCCCTGACGAGCGAATTAAACTTCTCAAAGTACCTTGGGCGACTTCTCTGTGATCAGGGATAGAAAGCGTTGCCATGCGCCCCTCTCTAACCATAATAATATGACTGCTCCGGCGTCGTACCACTTCCCAACCTAGCCGTTCGAACGTCTCAACGACCTCTTTTCCACTCAGCCGAGGCAAATGAGACACTTACGCCAACACCTCAACCTGCCGTGTCTCAACGGTCAAGGGCAAACCGCGCTCTGCTCTCACCTCCAAGCAAAGGTGGATGGCTTCCTGAATATTCTTTAAAGCCTCTTCTTTCGTGCTGCCTTGGCTGACACAACCTGGAATAGCTGGGCATTCAATCACCCAAACACCATCTTCGTCTCTATCGATTATCACAGTAAATTTCATATGAATCCCCAGGGTTTTTTGAGGCGTGATAATGATTTTACTTCATTCACAAATCTTCTGACTTTGACTTTAATCCGGTATGTTTCGCAATTCTCACCAACATACGTGGTCCGATCTCTTCTCGATCATGAAAAGAAAACACGAAGTCAGGTCATTCTGAACGTGAACGAGTACGATGTAAGTTTGACTGGCGCTTGAGTTGCCAACCGATACTCATCAGGGCCGCGAGCACTTGATTAGCTTTCGTTGATGGCTATCGATTCATGCAGCAATACATGAAATAGTGATTGACTGAGGGCGACTTTCTTCTTGTTCCAATTTTTCAGCTAATACTCTCAAAGCCAGCGCTTCTCCTTTGATCATTGCCTTATCTGAAGTATTTCCATAGGCTAATACCCCGGGCAATCCGATAAGTTCCGCTAACCAGCGCCCATCTTCTTCCTGTTCATATTCGATATTTAAATCCACTTAAAACCTCCTCAGAGAATCTCTGATTTCTTTCTTCGCAGCATCCCGGTCGATAAATGTAGCGTTCCCGGCAATTGTATCTCGCTCGCGTTCCAGTAGAATTTCATCATGCCAAGGGGGCGAGGACACCTCTGATCTTCGGTATAAATTACCCCAAAGATATTCCTAACTAGTGCGAATTTTATCTTCTATAGTCTTGCTAATACTGATCCCTACATCACTGCACAACTGATTTCAGAATATTTATTCTAAATCAATGTCTTGCTTAAAATCCAAGTTGGTTTCCACATTAGCGAGACTATATAACTCATTTTTCCAATCGGAGCACGATAATAATCATTTAACCTCATTGCTAAATTCCAGATTTATATCTTAAGAAGTGCAATTAGCGAGCCTCATTAAAACACCAATAACTTATTAACCCTGATATAATTATTATTACTAGCCCAATAGTCCAATCTATCGAAACAAAAAATAGCCCCACCAAAGCTAACAAACCAAATAAAAAACCACTTAAATTAAATATGATTTTTCCTAAACCAACTACCAAACCAGCACTTGCCTTCTTGACATCATTAACAGTACGATTTATAGCTTCTCGGCGTTTGGCCTCCTCAGCCGAGTTCGCCAATTGTTGTGCCCGCATAGCCTCTTGCTGTTTAATTTCCCTGTCTAAATCTATTAATTGCTGTGCTCGCATCTTAATATAAAGGCTTCTTGCCAGATTTTCGTTACCAACAGCCGCAGACAGGGCTTTAACCCATAATCCCTCCCTTAATAAACCTGAACGCAACTCCTGACCTACTATTTCAAAATATATTTCATCGTCCATACGTCACCTAAATATTCATATCTTAGAAAAATTAAGTGATTAGACAGATTAGCCCCTCCCCCTTCTAGGAGAGGGGCTTTTACTCACATCACACCGGTCGCCGCTTGATCAACAACCGCCGTTCGATCTCGAAGATCTTGCTGCTGATCTTCTCCTTGCTCAGCTTCTGCTTATCGTTCTCCTTGATAAACAGATCCGCGCCGTAGGCTTCCAGCGCGGCGGCGGCGCTAATGTTCTTCACGCCGATGAACTGGAAAGTGACGATGCCGGCGGCGTCGTTATTGGGCAAGGTCTCGGCCGCCACCACCCGCGACAGCGCCGCCACCGTATCGCCGGACACCGCCGGCTGGGTGTGATAACCCTCGGTAAAGCCCAATTCCCACAGCGCATTTTCGCTGACATCGCGGCTGGCCAACCCTTCCAGCCAAGCGAACACCAGCCCGCCGTAGACAATCGGCTCGCCACTCATCTTGCCCGACAAGCCGGTGCTGTACACCCGGTCGAAGTGCAGCGGATGGGTATTGCCGACCAGGTAGGTCCAGGCCATGTGCTCATCGGTGATGGTGCGGCCGTTGGCGTGGACGATCAGATCGCCGAGCGAGAAGTCCTCGAAATAGGTGTTGGGACCGGTCAACTGACTCGGATAGCCGCCCGCGTTGATCGGTAGATCGACCACCGGATGCTCCACCCATGGAAATTCCACCGGCGTGGTCGGCGCGGGCGTGGTCGGCAGGCGGTCGCCACGATAGCCGACCATGATCTTGCGTTCGTACTGCAACACCACTTGATTATGCTGGTTCACGCCCAAGGTGCGAATCAGCACGATGCCCGGCTTGTCTTCGCCGCGCGCCTTGCGATCCATGACTTTGGTATAACCGCGCAGGGTATCGCCCGGATAGACCGGCCGCAGAAACTGCACGTTGTAATAACCGAGATTCGCAATCGCTTTCTCGGAGTCGTTGTGCACCCCCAGCGACAGCACCACGTTGAACACCATCTGTGGACTGGCCGGCAGATCCTGGAAACCGTGCGCCCTGGCATATTCCAGGTTCAGATACAATGGGTTGCACTGCATGAACACCCGGGCAAAATCCAGCATCGGCCCGCGTTCGAAGGTATAGCCGCGTGGATGGACAAACACCTGTCCCGGCACGAATTCATCCAGATAGCGCCCATACTGGGGTCGGCGCACCCATTCCAGGTTGACCGCCACCGATCCGGCCACTTCCGCCGTCTGTTCGCTCAGTCGCATCGAGAAACTCATGGCTTAACCCTCCACTTCCGCCTTGGCCTTGGCATTGTCCACCAGCGAACGGGCAATCACCTTCAAGGCCAGAGTCTCCTCGGCGCCTTCGAAGATCGACAGCACCCGCGCATCGATAAAATAGCGGCTGACCGGCATTTCCTCGGCGTAGCCCATGCCGCCGTGAATTTGCAGCGCCTCGCGGGTCACCCACTCGGCGGTCTTGCAGGTGAAAAACTTGACCAAGCTGGCTTCCATGTCGCCCTTGCCCTGATCCATCAGCCGGCCCACCGAGTAGGTGAACTGCCGACTGACCGCCAGATAAGTCGCCATCCGCGCCAGTTTGATCTGAGTCAGCGGGTAGTCGCCGATGGGATAACCGAAGACCACGCGTTCCTGGGAATAGCTCAGCGCCCGTTCGTAGGCTGCCTGCATGACACCTATCGCCCGGGCGGCGGTCTGGATGCGACCACCGGCGAAACCGGCCATGGTGAAATAGAAACCCTTGCCCTCGCCTTGCGGCCCACCCAGCATGTTTTCGTCCGGGACAAAGACGTTGTCGAAGAACAGGTCGAAGGAGTGCATCCCCCGATAGCCGATAGTGGAAATCGCCTTGCCGCCCAACTTGCCGCCGCCTTCCTGCGTGAACTCGAAGGCGTGACCGGGATAGCTCGGCTTCTCCAACAGGAACATCGACAGGCCACGATGGCCGATGGAGATGTCGGGGTTGGTGCGCGCCAAGATCAGCAGCACCCCGGCCTTACCGCCGAAGGTACACCAGGTCTTGGCGCCGTTGAGCAACCAGCCACCCTCGGTCTTGGTGGCTTTCAGCCGCATGTTGGCCACGTCGGAACCGTAGTTGGGTTCGGTCACCGCCACCGCGCACAGCAGATCGCCGGATGCCAGTTGCGGCAGCCACTTCTCTTTCTGCTCCTCGGTACCACCCTTGAGCAGCGCCTTGGACAGAATCTCGGGCCGGGTGATCAGGCTGCCGGCGGCGCCCAGCGAGCCGCGAGTCAGTTCCTCGGTCACCACGATCATGCCCAGATTGTCTTCGCCCTCGTCGCTTTGAATGCCACCGAAGCGCTCCGGAATGGAAATGCCGAAGCAACCCATTTCCCGGACCTGATCGAGAATCGTGTCGGGAATGTCGAGATCGTGGCGGTGGATTTCCTCGGCCAGTGGCATCACCACTTCCTCGGCCACCCGACGGAAGGTGTCGCGCATCATCTCGTGATGGTCGTCCAGCAGATAGGCGCCGGTCACGCCATCCTGGCTGCGCACCCGCTGCCCCAGGTCGGCGAGCGTGGTCGACGGCAGTTGCGCCACACAGAACCCACGCACCGCCGGGTGATCCACGGTGGCGTTCAGCCAGTTGTCGTTCAGACCGAAATCGGCCGGGCGAGCGCTCAAACGGTTGCGGACGCCCTGTAGAGCCTCGGCGGCGAACAGCAGCGCGAACCGCTCTTCCAGGATCGCCTCGCTAGTCGAATCGCCACCGGCCGCGCGCGCGCGCGCAGCGTAATCGAGCATGAAGCGGGCACCGGTCACTTCCGCGCAGGACAGCGCCAAGTCGTAACTCACCAGTTGGTGTTGATCGAGCAGCGCGGCGGATACTTTGCCATCGGCTTTCTGATTCCGTTCCTTGAGATCCGCCAACGCGAAGTCGAGTGCTTTCTGGACGGCGGTTAGTGCCAGGGCGGCCTGCTGCAACTGCTCTGCCGGATTCTGGATCGGTGCGGACATTGATTTACCTCATCTGGTGACGGTTATTCACGAAAACCATAAATTTAGTAAGCTCTAACCGCGAAGTGTAAGGGAAAATCGCTCGAAGCACACGGTTTGAACCGGCGCGGCGGCAAAAAACTCCGGTGGAAATCGGCCGCTTGCATTTTGAAAGCGACTGTTGCGAACCATTTTACCGGCTCTGGCGCAAGCGGGTCAGTTCGTCGGCGATTATCCCTTATAATTGCAATTTTTCGGGACCAGACGGCAACCCCGACCCCTCTCACCAAGCCCATTTCGTCTGTCATGGCCGTCGCGTCCGCTTGGACCTGACGCCGCACCGTAAGAGACCCATCGTGGCTACAACTCCTACCGCATCGCATGAACTCAGTCACTACGCCGGCCTGCTAGCGCTCGAACTAGACCTTCAGCGACCCGATTTCACCGGCGTGCCGCCCGAACCGCTGAGCGTGACGGCCGCCACCGCCCTGGCCGGCCATCTCGCCAAGGATCTGGACCGTATTCTCGACGGCATCCACCATCTGGGGTTGATCCTGCCAGGGGCGCTGTACGATCAGACTGAAATCCTCCGCCCCGGCTTTCCCTTGATCAATGCCTTAACCGAATTGTACAGCGGCAGCGACCGTGACCGGATGTTCCAACCCCGCCTGATCGCCTTGGGCAGCGACCATGGCTATTTCCCGGTGGCCACCATCAACCCGCAACGCCGGCCCGGTTCCGGTCCTCTACTGTTGCTACCGTTTTGCTTCGTCGGCCCGCGCGACGACATCGCCCAATTGGCGCGCGTCATGGAGGATACTCTGCTGCAAAATGGCGAAACCTCGCAGGCGACGCGCGAGGCGGTCCAACAAGCGTTCGGACTGACGGCGATGAATCTTTCCTACGCCACCATTGGCGACCTGTGCGCTCTGCTGCGGGTACAACTGGATGGCAACGGTCTGCTGCCGCTGTGGGAGCTGCTGGAGCAATCCTGGTTCGAGCGGCCCGGCACCCGTGCCGCGACCCTGGATGGCGGCAACCGTTTCCTGGTGGCCGGCGACCACGCTCATACCCCGTTCTACACCTTCGATGACTGGGCACAGTTCGGGCCGGGTCGTTCCCTGCCGGTGACGGAACTGGGGGAAGGTTATCGGCGCTGGGCGCACTTGCAGCGGCAATATGCACTGGCCTTGGAAGCCTACGGACTGCATGTGCGCTGGGTGCTGGCCAATCCGCAACTGGAGGCAACACTGGCCGTCGCGGACGGTGAGGCGGCGAAGGCGGCGTTCCGGGAAATTCCCTGCCTGTCGGGGGATTATCTGGTCGAGGCGATTTTTCAGAACGACAGCGAGCACCCGGAACGGCGGATGTCGATCACCAATCAAGCCGACCCGGAACTGGGCACTCTGGCCTATACGGTTACCACCCTGGACGCCAGCGGGCAATTGTTGCGGCTGGAGCATCACTACCCGCTGCGACCACAGGGATTGAATGCGATCATCGACCAGCTGATCCAACGTTGCGACGAACAGGGCGCCGAACGACAAGTACTGCATCCAGGCCGGCTGCTGTACTCGGAGAATGGGCGAAATTTGCAGGCGGCAACCGTCGCCGACCTGCCGGCATCAACGGAACGGCTGCATTAGCAGGATGGATACGGCCGGCAATCCATGTGCACCGCACGCCCTTTCCCTTCGTGGGAAAGGGTGCGAGCGAAGGAAAACAAACTCAATACTGCGCCACCCGGGTCGTGCCATCGTAACCGGTCAACACCCGTACCCGGTCACCGGGATAAAACGGCTCGTCGGCGGCCTGGGTG
>JBATDL010000379.1:0-10462 GCA_049663445.1 Candidatus Competibacter sp. | reverse complement strand
GCTCCAGGTCGGTGACGGCCTTGGACAGCGACATGATCAGTCGCAGGTCGCCGCCGACCGGCTGGCGCAGGGCGATCAGGGTGATGCTGTCTTCATCGATCTTGACTTGCAGGCCGTTGATGATCTGGTCGCGGGAAATCACCTCGCGAGCCAGAGTGAGATCCTCGTCGTCCAGGGACTTGACGGCATTCTTGATCTGGTCTTCGACCAGCCCACCCATTTCCAGTACCAGGTTGCGCAGGTTGGCGAGCTGTATGTCGAATTGCTTGACGGTATGGGCATCGTGACTGATGGACATCTTGGGTACTCCCGATGGAGAGTGAGCGTCAACCGAAGCGGCCGGTGATGTAGTCTTCGGTCAGCTTGTGTTTGGGATTGGTGAAAATCTGGTCGGTTTCACCGATCTCGATCAGATCGCCCAGATGAAAATAAGCGGTGCGCTGGGAGACGCGGGCCGCCTGCTGCATCGAGTGGGTCACGATGACGATGGTGTAGTTTTCCCGCAGTTCGTCGATCAGTTCCTCGATCTTGGCGGTGGCGATGGGGTCGAGCGCCGAACAGGGCTCGTCCATCAGGATCACCTCGGGGTTCACGGCGATGGCGCGGGCGATGCAGAGCCGCTGCTGCTGGCCGCCGGACAGACTGGTGCCCGGATCGTCCATCCGCTTCTCGACTTCCTTGATCAAGCCGGCCCGGCCCAGGCTGGCGTAGACCAGTTCGTCGAGTTCCGCCTTGCCGTTGACCATGCCGTGGATGCGCGGCCCGTAGGCGACGTTCTCGTAAATCGATTTGGGAAAGGGGTTGGGTTTTTGAAACACCATGCCAACCCGAGCCCGCAGTTGCACCACATCGATGCTCTTGTCGTAGATGTTGTCCCCATCGAGCTGGATTTGCCCGGTGATCCGGCAGGAGACGATGGTGTCGTTCATCCGGTTCAGACAGCGCAGAAAGGTGGATTTGCCGCAGCCGGACGGGCCGATGAACGCGATGACTTCGTTGGCGCCAATGTCGAGGTTGACCTGCCTCAGCGCGTGTTTTTCGCTGTAATAAACGTTGACCTCGCGACAGAGCATTTTCGGGTTATCCACCGTAATCTTGCCGACGGTCTGGCGGTGGTCGTAGTCGGTGATCTGGGTGCTGGATAGCGGAGCCTCCCGAACATCGGGGTTCAGCGCGCCATCCAGGGTGGCCCTGGCTTCGATCGTCATTGTATTCATGAAAATAAATCCTTGGTTTTTAGAAGCTGTTACCAGCGTCGCTCGAAGCGTTTACGCAGGACGATGGCCAGTCCATTCATCAGAACCATGAACCCCAGCAAGACCATGATGGCGGCCGAGGTTCGCTCCACAAAGGCGCGTTCCGGCAGGTCGGCCCAGAGGTAGATCTGCACCGGCAGCACAGTCGCGGGATCGGTAATGCCGCGCGGCACGTCGACGATAAAGGCCACCATGCCGATCATCAGCAGCGGCGCCGATTCGCCCAGGGCGCGGGCCATACCGATGATGGAGCCGGTCAACATGCCGGGCATCGCCAACGGCAGTACATGGTGGCCCACCATCTGCAACTTGGACGCGCCCATACCCAGCGCCGCCTCGCGGATCGAGGGCGGTACCGAGGTCAGGGCGGCGCGGCCGGCGATGATGATGACCGGTAGCGTCATCAGGCTCAGCACCAAGCCGCCGACCAGTGGCGCGGAGCGCGGCAGGCCGAAGAAATTGATGAATACCGCCAACCCCAGCAGGCCGAACACGATCGACGGCACCGCCGCCAGGTTGTTGATGTTGACCTCGATCAGATCGGTCCAGCGGTTCTTGGGGGCAAACTCCTCCAGATAGATCGCCGTCGCCACTCCAATGGGAAAAGACAGCAGGAAGGTGATTAGCAGGGTGTAGAAAGAACCCATCAGTGCGCCGCGAATGCCGGCCTGTTCCGGCTCGCGCGAATCGCCGTTGCTGAACAGAAGGGTGTTGAACCGCTTTTCCAGCCGGCCGTCGGCGCTGAGCCGGTCGATCCAGGCGATCTCCTGATCCGTGATCGGTCGTAGCGACTCGTCGAGGGTGCGGTCGATGTTGCCCTTGACCAGGGTGTCGACCTCGGCGCTGGCCAGCACCCAGACCGGCTGCGTAGAGCCGATCAGGGCCGGGTCGGCGAGCACCTCGCCGCGCAGCCGCAGCGGGGCGTTGGTGCTGATCAGTCCATACAGCGACCGCAGGTTATGTCGGCCCTCGACCTGCGGGAACAGTCCGCGCAGGCTGGCACGCATCAGCGCGGCGTAGTCGGCGTTTTCCAGCGCCTTCGGGTCGCGGGCGCCGGCGGGGTCGATTACCGCCTCGTCGAAGGTGATCGGCAGCTCGATGTAGGTCTGCCAGAACGCCGGGTAGCCCTTGCCGATGATGTTGGCGAACATCAGTACCACGAACGCCAGCCCCAGGCTGATGGCGCTCAGCCCGTACCAGCGAAAGCGCCGCTCGGCGGCGTGCCGGCGCTTGAGTCCGGCGTTGACGATGGTTTTGATGTCGCGGGACGCGGCGGGTGGCAGGGCGGCGGAATCGTCTGGCTTATTCATACTGTTCCCGATATTTGCGCACCACATGCAGGGCGATGATGTTGAGGATCAGCGTGACGATAAACAGCAACAACCCCAGGGCGAAGGCCGCCAGGGTCTTGGCGCTGTCGAATTCCTGATCGCCAGTCAGCAGGGTAACAATCTGCACGGTGACGGTGGTGACCGCTTGCAGCGGGTTGGCGGTCAGATTGGCCGACAGCCCCGCAGCCATGACCACGATCATGGTTTCGCCGATGGCGCGCGAGACCGCCAGCAGGATGCTGCCGACGATACCGGGCAGAGCGGCCGGTAGCAGCACCCGCTTGATGGTCTCCGACTTGGTCGCACCCAGCGCGTAGGAGCCATCGCGCATCGATTGCGGCACAGCGTTGATCACGTCGTCCGACAGCGAGGATACGAAGGGGATGATCATGATGCCCATCACCAGCCCGGCAGCCAGCGCGCTTTCCGAGGCGACCTGCAAGCCCAGGGCGGTACCGGCATCGCGGATCAGCGGCGCCACGGTCAGGGCGGCGAAAAAGCCGTAGACCACGGTGGGGATGCCGGCCAGGATTTCCAGCATCGGTTTGGCGGTGGCGCGAAACTTCGGGCCGGCGTATTCGGACAGGTACAGCGCCGACATCAGCCCGATCGGTACGGCGACCAGCATGGCGATGCCGGAAATGAGCAATGTGCCGGCGAACAGTGGCACCACGCCGAAGGCGCCGGAAGAGCCGATCTGATCGGCGCGGAGGGCGGTCTGTGGGCTCCACTTCAAGCCGAGCAGAAAGTCGGTCAGCGGAACCTTGTGGAAAAATCGAATGGATTCGAATAGCACCGACAGCACGATGCCGACCGTGGTGAAGATAGCGACGGTCGAACTGGCGATGAGCAGCAGCGTGACCACCTGTTCGACCCGGTTGCGGGCGCGGAGCCTTGGCGAGATGGCGCGCCAGCCGTAGGCGATGCCGGCGGTGGCGAGGAGCAGGGCGACGATCCACAGGCAAACATGGCCAGTCAGTTGCAGGTTCCGATAATGCTCGGCGGCGGCCAGGATGGCGGGGTCGGGCGTACTGGATACGATGTTGCCGCTGACCAGATTCTTGATGTCGTTGAGAACCAGGCCGATCCGATCCGGCGGCAACTCGCGCAGTTCCGGCGGCAGCCCGGCCACGACCAGTTCGAGGATGATGCCCGGCTGCAGCACCGCCCAAATTGCGACCACGATCAGCGCCGGCAGGCCGCACCACAGAGCCGTGTAGGAACCGTAGAAACTGGGCAGGGAATGCAGATTGCGAATATGGTCGCCGGCGACCTTGAAGGCGCGGTTGCGCCCCAGGTAGTAACCGGCGCTGCTGAGCAGCAACAGGGTAAGTAGGAGATAAGACAGCATGGGGCGGTCACCGGGATGCGAAAACGCCACCGGCGCCGAAGAGATCTTCAGCGCCGGGCGGCGTTGCGGGAAGGACCGTTACGGGGTCATGGGCTTGAGGCTGTTGGCGTCGGCGGCGACCTGCTTGCGCTCGGCCGGCGGCAGGGGAATCAACCCCTTGTTGGCGAGATAGCCTTCGTTGCCGGCGGCTTTCTCGCTGATGAATTCGGCGATGAACTCTTTCATGCCAGGAATAACCTCGGCATGTGCTTTCTTGACGTAGAAGAACAGCGGACGCGAGACCGGATACTTGCCGGAAGCGATATTCTCGAAGGTCGGATGGATGCCGTCGACGGTTTCACCCTGAATCTTGTCCAGATTCTCTTCCAGGAAGCTGAAGCCGAAGATGCCCAGGGCGTTGAGGTTGGACACCAGCTTGTTGACGATCAAGTTGTCGTTCTCGCCGGCTTCGATATAGGCGCCGTCCTCGCGGATGGTGCCGCAGGCTGCCTTGGCCTGCTTGCCGTCGCTCTTTTCCAAGTCCTTGATGGCGGGGAAATCCTTGCAGCCTTCATCCATTACGAGTTCAACGAAGGCATCACGGGTGCCGGAAGTCGGGGGTGGACCCAGTACTTCGATCTTCTGGGCCGGCAGTTCCGGGTTGACGTCCTTCCAGGTCTTGAAGGGATTGGCGGTCAGTTTACCGGTGCCGGGTTCCGGGACATCCTTGGCCAGCGCCAGCCAAAGATCCTTGCGAGTCAGCGCCATCGGCTTGGTTTTCTTGGAGGACGCGATCACGATGCCATCAAAGCCGATCTTGACTTCAACGATTTCCGTGACGCCATTCTTGGCGCAGTTTTCGATTTCCGACTTTTTAATTGCGCGGGAGGCATCACTGATGTCGGGATATTGCACGCCGACGCCGCCGCAGAACAGCTTGAAGCCGCCGCCGGTGCCGGTGGATTCGACCTTCGGCGTCTTAAATTTGGTGGCCTTGCCGAACTGCTCGGCCACGGCGGTCGAGAATGGATAGACCGTGGACGAACCAACGATGCTGATATAGTCGCGGGCGGACTGAGCATGGGCCACGCCGACTAGAGTGCAAGCCGCAGCCATGGCGAGAATAATTTTCTGTTTGCGCACGAATAACCTCCGGGTACCTGATGAGGATGGGTAAAGTGTTAGGGGCGATCTCATCCTGAGGATCGGCTGAAAACCCTAAAGCAACATTACTACCGCAAGACGGCCTTTATATTTCATTTTTATGTCAGTTTTATTGCAGCGTGGGGATTGGCGAGCCATGGCAAGCGGCGTGGGCGATGGCAACGAATCGACGATGAGAACCGTGGGCTTGCGGTTTCATGACACGAGGTGGCGATGAGCGGCGGAAGTATTTTGATCACGGGTTGTTCTTCCGGCATCGGGTTGTGCTGTGCCCAGGGCTTGCAGGCGCGCGGTTGGCGGGTGTTCGCCACGACGCGCCAGCCGGCGGACGCGGCCCGGCTGCAAGCCGGAGGATTGGAGGGCCTGCCATTGGATTTGCGCGATTCCACGTCCATCCAAACGGCGGTGGCGGCCGTGCTGGAGCGCACCGGCGGTCGGCTGGACGCGCTGTTCAACAACGGCGCTTATGGTCAGCCGGGCGCGGTCGAGGATTTGAGTCGCGAGGCGCTGCGGGAGCAATTCGAGACCAATCTGTTCGGCACCTGGGAGCTCACCAATCAGGTCATCCCGGTGATGCGCCGGCAGGATGGGGGACGGATTCTATTCAACAGCTCGGTGCTGGGGTTGGTGGCGTTTCCCTATCGCGGCGCTTATGTCGCCAGCAAGTTCGCGCTGGAAGGCTTGGCCGACACCCTGCGGCTGGAGCTGGCCGGCACCGGTATTTACGTCGGTCTGATCGAGCCGGGGCCGATTCTCAGCCAGTTCCGCGACAACGCCCATGCGGCCTACCGGCGGCACATCCGCGCTGAGGGCAGCCCGCATCGGGAGAAATACGCGGCGATGGAAGCACGTTTGCGCAAGAAAGGACCAACGGCGCCGTTCACCCTGCCGCCGGATGCGGTGCTGAAACGGGTGATTCACGCCCTGGAAAGCCCGCGACCACGGGCACGCTACCCGGTGACCGTACCGACCCATCTGTTCGGCGTGTTGCGGCGGCTGCTGCCGACCCGCGCATTGGATGCGATCCTGCGGCGGGCCGGCGGCGAGGGCCGGCGGTAGTCTATAATGTAAACATCTGTAGCGCAGGCATCTTCAAGAGGTTGATGTTGTGCAATCCGGCGATCTCAAGGCGACGATCCTGATTGTGGACGATAACCCCGAGAATCTGACGATTCTCGGAGAACTGCTGCAATCGCATTACGATGTGCGGGTCGCGCCTTCGGGTGAGCGCGCCTTGCAAATCGCCACCCGGCAACCCGCGCCGGATCTGATCCTGCTGGATGTGATGATGCCGGGCATGGACGGCTATGCGGTGCTGGCTCAGTTGCAACAACATCCGGCGACCCGCTCTATTCCGGTGATCTTCCTCACCGCCCTGAACGCGGCCCAGGATGAGGAGCGGGGCCTGCAACTGGGTGCCGCCGACTACATCACCAAACCCATTCAGCCCGTCGTGGTGCTGGCCCGGGTGCGCGCGCAACTGGAGGTCAAACGGGCGCGGGACTGGCTCAGGGACCAAAATGCCTTCCTGGAAGCCGAGGTGGCGCGGCGCATGGCGGAAAACGACCTGGTCCAGCAGGTCAGCATCCGCGCCCTGGCGCATCTGGCCGAGGCCCGCGACCCCGAAACCGGCAACCACATCCTGCGTACCCAGGGCTATGTGCGCCTGCTCGCCAGCAGTCTGCGCCAGCACCCGCGCTTCGCCGCCATCCTGGACGAGCGTTACATCGAACTGCTCAGCCGCTCCGCCCCGCTGCACGACATCGGCAAGGTGGGCATCCCCGACGCCATCCTGTTGAAACCCGGCCCGCTCACCCCAGAGGAGTGGGCGGTCATGAAGACACACGCCAAGCGCGGCAGCGACGCCATCGAACGGGCGGAACAGGACGCCGAGCGGTCGGTGGAATTTTTGACGCTGGCCAAGGAAATCGCGCACTGGCACCACGAAAAGTGGGACGGCACCGGCTATCCGGATGGCTTGGCTGGCGAGACGATCCCCGTGGCTGCCCGCCTCATGGCCGTGGCCGACGTTTTCGACGCCATCATTTCCCCGCGCGTCTACAAGCCGCCGATGCCCATGGAACAGGCGCGCGATATCATCGCCGAGGAACGGGGCCGGCATTTCGATCCGGAGATAGTCGATGCCTTTCTGGCCGATTTCGATGCGTTCCGCGCCGTCGCGCGCCGTTATGAGGACTCCGTACCCAAGCAATAGTCCGATCACCGCTCTCCCCATGGGAGAGAGGCGGGGTGAGGGCCGTTTTTCAGTCGCGTAAACCCTCCCAGGGGCCGTACAGAAGCACCTCTGAAAGCTCAGAACGACCAGGCGCATCCATGCACACAGCCGATCAGACGTCCCCAGCGCCGATTCAGTCCCGCCGCTTTTGGGCGTTCCGCGTGGTCCTCATCTACGCCGTCTTTGCCGCCCTGTGGATCTTGTTTTCCGACAAGGCCATGGAGTGGTGGCTGGATGCCCCGAGCCAGATCACTCTGGTGGGTACCGCCAAAGGCTGGCTCTTCATCGCCGTCACCTCCCTGCTGCTTTATGGCCTGCTGCTGCGGCGTTGGCCCGGCGACGAGGCGATACCGTCCGCGATGCCGTCGCGCGCCTCGCTGATCCCCCTGGTTCTGCTGGCGACGCTGATTATCGCCCTCACCGCCGTTGCCATCGTCCACACGGTGCGGGAGGAAAGGACGATGCAGACCGCCCGCTTGCACGCCATCGCCGACCTGAAAGCCCAGCAGGTGGCGGACTGGTTCGACGAGCGCTTGAAAAATGCCGGTCTTATCAGCGCCAGCGGGGCCATGGCCGATTTTTACCGCCGCTGGCGAGAGGCGGGCGACACCGCCAGCCGTGACCACTTGTTCGACCGCCTGAGCGACTTTCACACACTGGGCCTCTTCAATGCCGTCATGCTGCTGGACGAACAGGGCCGGCCTCTGTGGCACGTCGGCCACGTTTCCACCGATCTGGACCCCACTGCGCGCCCCGACTTTGTGCGGGCTGCCCAAGGCAACGAGGTGCGCTGGGTCGGACCCTATCGGGACGCCAAGGGACGCATCTATCTGGATTTCGCGGCGCCCCTGCCCGTGGTCACGGGGCAGCAGCCCCACCCCCTGGTCATCCTGCATGCCGAAGAGACCCTGTACTTGCCCCGGCATCTCGGCGATTGGCCGGTGCCCAGCGCCAGCGGCGAGGTGGTGCTGTTCCGGCGTAACGGCGAGCAGGTTGAATTTCTGAACGCCTTGAAATATGCCCCCGATGCGCCCTTGCAACTACATCGACCGATCAACGACGAGTACCTGCTCGCCGCGCAGTTGGCGCGCGGCAAGGTGGGGGTCAGTCATTTCCTGCAAGGTGAGGATTACCGGGGCGCGGCGGTGTTCGGCGTGGGGCGGAACATCCCCGGCACCGACTGGTATCTGTTGGCCAAGCTGGATGAGTCGGAGCTATACACCAAGACGTTCGGAAAGTTCCTCTGGATTATTCTGGCCGGCGCTCTGGCCCTGTTCGTATCGGTAGCCGGCCTGTATCTGGTGCGTCAGCGCCGGCGACTGGCCTGGGTCCGGGCCACGCAGCAGGCCCAAGCCAGGCAACTGCGCCTGGAGCAGGAAATCGGCCACGAGCGCGAGCAGCGCCTGACGTTTGCCAGTCGCTACGCCACCCTGATCGAGAAGGCGCTCGATATCGTCCTCCTGATCGATGTCGCTGGTTACATCGTCGAAGCCAACGCGGCGGCCGTGGCGGCCTATGGCTGGAGCGCCGACGAGCTGCGCGGCATGAGCATCCGCAACCTGTGTCTCCCGGAGACCCTGGCCAAGCTGGAGCAGCATTGGCAATCCGCAGCCGGTCAGGATGGCATCCTGTTCGAAACCGCGCACCGTCGCCGCGATGGCAGTCTATTCCCGGTCGAGATCAGTGCGCGCACCATGGAGATCGATGGCCAGTGCTATCGTCAAGGCTTTATCCGCGACATCAGCGAGCGCAAACGGGCCGAGGAAACCTTGGCCCTCCAGGCCCGTCGTGCCGAAGCTCTACTGGAATTGCCCAAGGCTGGGGAAGTACTGGATGAGACGGCATTCATGCAGCGTGGCCAGGAGCTGGCGGAAGATCTGACCGGCAGCCAGATCGCCTTCATCCACTTTGTCAACGACGATGAAGAGACCATCGAACTGGTCACCTGGTCGCGGCGCACCTTGCAACACTATTGCAACGTGGTTTACGACACGCACTATCCAGTCGGTCAGGCCGGCATCTGGGCGGACGCCTTGCGCCGGCGCCAGCCGGTGGTGTTCAACGACTACTCCGCCTGCCCGCACAAGCGCGGCCTGCCGGAAGGTCATGCCGAACTGAACCGCTTGCTCTCCGTGCCGGTGATCGAGAACGGCCAGGTCGTCATGCTGACCGGCGTGGGCAACAAGGCTACGGATTACACCGAGCTGGATGTGGAAACCGTCCAGCTCATTTGCAACGAAATCTGGCGCATCGTGCAGCGCCGCCGCAGCGAGGCGCAACTGCGCAAATTGGCCCAGGCGGTGGAACAAAGTCCGGAGTGCATCGTGATCACCGACCTGGAAGCCAGGATCGAATACGCGAACGAGGCCTTCGTGCGCGCCACCGGCTACAGCCGCGAAGAGGCGATCGGTCAGAATCCGAGGCTCCTGCAATCCGGCAAGACCTCTCGTGATCGCTATGCCGCCCTGTGGGATGCGCTGAGCCGAGGCCAGTCGTGGAAAGGCGAGTTCATCAACCGGCGCAAGGATGGCGATGAATATATCGAATTCGCCATCATCACGCCCCTGCGCCAGCCGGACGGGAGCGTCTCCCATTATGTGGCGGTCAAGGAAGACATTACTGAGAAGAAGCGGATCGGCGAGGAGTTGGACCGGCACCGTCATCATTTGGAGGAACTGGTGGCGGAACGGACCGCCGAACTGGAGCAGGCGCGCGCGCGCGCCGAGGCCGCCAACCAGGCCAAGAGCGCCTTTCTGGCCAACATGAGCCACGAAATCCGCACGCCCATGAACGCTATCATCGGTTTGACCCACCTGTTGCGGCAGGCCGATGTGACGCCGGAGCAGGCCGCACGCCTGATTCAAATCAACGGCGCCGCCCGGCATCTGCTGTCCATCCTCAACGACATCCTCGACCTGTCCAAGATCGAAGCCGGCAAGCTGGTTTTGGAGCAAACCGATTTTGCCTTGGGCATGGTGTTGGATCATGTGGGCTCGCTGATCGCCGAATCGGCCCGAGCCAAGGGGCTGAGCGTCACCGTGGACGGCGACGACGTGCCGCTCTGGCTGCACGGCGATCCGACCCGGCTGCGTCAGGCCCTGCTCAACTATGCCGGTAACGCCGTCAAGTTCACCGAGCACGGGGC
>JBATDL010000378.1:0-5959 GCA_049663445.1 Candidatus Competibacter sp. | reverse complement strand
GGGTCGAGATCGGCGGCTTTGTGGCCGCGGTTGCGATAGGCGTTGATGATGCGCAGCACCGAAGCCTGCTTTTCGGCGGCGGCGGGGCTAAACGCCTGCGCACGCCCCACACCGGCTTGCGGCTGCAACGCCAAATGGGCGAAGGAATCGCGAATCGGGCCGTGCGCAACGTCGCGGGCGCCCTGGGTCTGCGATTGCAGGTCGCGGAAATACCGCCGCCAATTCTCGCTGACCGATTCCGGATCGCTCAGAAAACTTTCGTACAGATCCTCGATGAACGCCGCGTTACCGCCGAACAGAGGTGAACTTTGGCGAAACTGCTCGATAAGTGTGCTCATGGATGGTCGTCAACTCCCCGGTATTGTAAGGATCCCAATAAATCTGATTTGGGGCGGTTTTTCCTGGAGCGCAGGGTGGAGAATGCGGGCAGGCCGCGCGGCGTGTCTCCGTTGGACCGTGGCGGCACCTTGACCGTACCGGGAACAGGGAAAACGTCGGGCAGGACACCACCGCGCGTAGCCGCGCCGGTTGTTCTCATCATCATATTTCGGCCTCAATCATTTTTCCGGGTCGGCCTGTCAATGATACAACCATACCCATGGCGACGAACGACGGGATGCGCCGGACGGAAAGCATGGTGGATATCCGGAGGTGTGGGTGCTTCTGGTGCTTCTAAAGACAGGTGATTATAACGATGGCACAGGCGCGGATAAACCTGCGATTAGTTGTTCTAAGTCATTTCCCTGCGAGTGCGACCAAACCCCAATCGCCTCGCGCTCCCCGGCCGGCAAAAGGGATTTATTTCATAACTTTTGCCATGGCAACAAGGCTGCTGTACATTTTTAAGCGATGGCATCGCGAGTCACTGGTGCCAGCATCGTGGCGGGGATCGATGATGGCCATTTCCGCCGCGCCGGTCTGGCTCCATTCAGGAGGGAATCGCGATGGTCGCTACCAATCCGATCGCGCTGGAAACGCCCACGCCTTACCAGCCCGCCGAAGGCGAGGCCTACATGGGCGACGCTCAACGAACTTACTTTCGCCAAGTTCTCCAAGACTGGAAGCAAAGCTTGTTGGAGGAGGTGAGCCGCACGGTCAACCACATGCGGGACGAATCCACCGCTTTTCCCGATCCCAACGACCGCGCCACTCAGGAAGAGGAATTTAGCCTCGAACTGCGCACGCGCGACCGGGAGCGCAAACTGCTCAAGAAAATCAGCGAGTCGCTAGCCCAGATTGAAAGCGGCGATTACGGCTATTGCGAAGCCTGTGGCGTGGAGATCGGGCTGCCGCGCATGCAGGCCCGTCCGACCGCCACTTTATGCATCGACTGCAAGATGCTGGAAGAAATCCGCGAGAAACAAGGGTAGCCGCGCGGCATCGCCCGGTCGATCCCGCATTTCGCTCATGCCGCAGCGGTTGTCTGACACAGGCTCCCGGTCGGCGGGGAGTCGTCCGGTACGCGGCCGTTTCGCGCCGTCCCCGACCGGACCGCTCCATTTTGGCTCCCTGGTCGCCGCGCTCGCCAGTTTTCTGGAGGCACGACGCCATGGTGGGGAGTGGCTGCTGCGCATCGAGGACGTGGATACGCCCCGCAGCGCACCGGGCGCCGCCGACGCCATTTTGCATGCTCTGGACCGCCACGGTCTGTATTGGGATGGGTCGGTGTGGTATCAAAGCCAGCGTCGGGATTGCTATCAGGCGGCGCTGGAGCGGTTGTTGCGGGCAGGACTGGCTTATCCCTGCACCTGCACCCGGCGAGAATTGGCCGCCCACTCCATCCGCGCTCGTGACGGCAGTCCGATTTACCCTGGCCATTGCCGTGGCGGTATGCGCCAACCGGGCCGCCCCGCCGCCATCCGCTTGCGCGTCGCCGATACGTCGCTGACATTCCAGGATGCCTTGCAGGGTTCTTACGAGCAGTGTCTGAACCAGGAGGTGGGCGATTTCGTGATTCGCCGCGCCGATGGCCTGTTCGCCTACCAACTGGCGGTCGTGGTGGACGATGCGGCTCAGAGGATTACCCAGATCGTGCGTGGTGGTGACTTGCTGGATTCCACCCCTCGACAGATCTATCTGCAAACCCTGCTGGGCCTGCCCACGCCCACCTATGCCCACCTGCCGGTCGCCGTCGACCGGCGTGGCCACAAGCTCGGCAAGCAAACCGGAGCGGCGCCGCTCGATCTCGATAGACCAGGATTGGCCCTCTTGGCCGCGCTGCGTTTTCTCGGCCAAAATCCGCCACTCGAACTGAGTGGAGAACCACCGGCGGCGATTCTGGCCTGGGCGCACACCCATTGGCGACTGGAACGGGTGCCGGCGATACCGGCGCGCCGCTGGTACCCTCAGCGCGCTCGCGAACCCGCGCCGGATAGATTGACTCAGGCAATCGAGCTTCTAGACTTAGAGCGATAAAATCAAACGGCCCCAGGCGTGGCGCTCGCCGGTCTCCGCCCTCGCCGCTGATATCACAACCCCATCCCACCAAAGGAGCAACACGATAATGTCTGAAGCCAAGGTCTATCCAGTACCCGCCGAAGTCGCCGCGCACGCTTGGATCAACAACGATCAATATCTGGAAATGTACAAGCGCTCGGTCGACGATCCGGAAGGGTTCTGGGCGGAACAAGCCCAACAGTTTCTTTCCTGGTACAAACCCTGGGATAAGGTGCTGGATTGGGATTTCACCAAGGGACATATTCGTTGGTTCGAGGGCGGCAAGCTCAACGTCAGCCATAACTGCCTGGATCGCCACCTGACGACCCGCGGCGACCAAATCGCCATTATCTGGGAGGGCGACAGCCCCAACGAAGACAAAAAGATCACCTACAAGCAACTGCACGAGGATGTTTGTAAGTTCGCCAATGCCCTGAAAGGCTTGGGCGTCAAAAAGGGCGATCGGGTCTGCATTTACATGCCGATGATCCCCGAAACTGCGGTCGCCATGCTGGCCTGCACCCGCATCGGTGCCGTCCATTCCATCGTGTTCGGCGGCTTCTCGCCGGATTCGCTGAAGGACCGCATCATCGACGCCGAATGCAACGTGGTCATCACTTCCGACGAAGGTCTGCGCGGTGGTCGCCAAGTGCCGATGAAAGCCAACGCGGACAAGGCGTTGCAGAGCACGCCCAGCGTCCAGAAAATGGTGGTAGTCAAACGCACTGGCGGCAATATTTCCTGGGTCGAAGGCCGCGACGTGTGGTACCACGACGTGATGGCCACGGCATCCGCCGACTGCCCCCCGGAACACATGGACGCCGAGGACCCGTTGTTCATCCTGTACACCTCCGGCTCCACCGGCAAGCCCAAGGGCGTGCTGCACACCACCGGCGGTTACCTGCTGCACACCGCGATCACCCACAAGTACATCTTCGATTATCACGACGGCGACATCTACTGGTGCACCGCCGACGTGGGCTGGGTCACCGGCCATTCCTACATTGTTTACGGTCCCCTGGCCAACGGCGCCACCACCGTCATGTTCGAAGGCATTCCGACCTTCCCGGACGCCGGCCGGTTCTGGCAGGTGGTCGACAAACATCAGGTCAACACCTTCTACACCGCCCCGACCGCCATCCGCTCGTTGATGCGCGAAGGCGAAGGCCCGGTCAAAGCGACTTCGCGCAAGTCGCTGCGCCTGCTGGGCTCCGTGGGCGAGCCGATCAATCCCGAGGCTTGGGAGTGGTACTATCACAACGTCGGTGACGGCCGCTGCCCGATCGTCGACACCTGGTGGCAGACCGAAACCGGCGGCATCCTGATTACCCCGCTGCCGGGCGCCACCGCCCTGAAGCCCGGCTCCGCCACCCGGCCGTTCTTCGGCGTAACCCCCGCCCTGGTGGATGCCGAAGGCCAGTTCCTGGAAGGCGCCACCGATGGCAACCTGGTCATCACCCGGCCGTGGCCGGGGATGATGCGCACCGTGTACGGCGATCACCCGCGTTTCATCGAAACCTATTTCTCGATGTACAAGGGTCTGTACTTCACCGGCGACGGCGCGCGCCGCGACGAGGATGGCTACTACTGGATCACCGGCCGGGTGGACGATGTCATCAACGTTTCCGGTCATCGCATGGGCACCGCCGAGGTCGAGTCGGCGCTGGTGTTGCATCCGGCGGTCGCCGAGGCAGCGGTGGTCGGCTTCCCGCACGACATCAAAGGTCAGGGGATCTATGCCTACGTCACCCTTAAGGTGGGCATCGAACCCACCGAGGCGCTGCGCAAGGAATTGATCGCCCACGTCCGCAAGGAAATCGGCCCCATCGCCTCGCCGGATGCACTCCAGTGGGCGCCTGGCCTGCCCAAGACCCGTTCCGGCAAGATCATGCGCCGCATTCTGCGCAAGATCGCCGCCAATGAAGTGGACGCGCTGGGCGACACCTCGACCCTGGCCGATCCAAACGTGGTCACCGATCTGGTCGACAATCGCGCGGTCAAGTAACGGTCTGTCGGGATAACAGCAACGATCCCGCAGCAACCCTGAACCCGGCCGTCTCTTCAAGACGGTCGGGTTTTTTTATGGTGCCGCGACGGCTTGGCGCACCCCCGTCTCGCTGATCCAAGCGTCGATCAACCGCGCCGGAGTGATGTCAAAATACACGTTACGCGCGCTGACGCCGGGCCAGGCCGGCACATCCAGTTCCGTGGACTCCATTTCCTCCAGTTCCGGCGGCGGCTCGTCCTCGGTGCGCTGTTTGAAACTCTCGCAGCAGACGTAGAAGGGCACACCGCATTCGCGCGCCGCCAGTGCCAGCAAAGCGGTTCCGACCTTATTGATGGCCGAACCATCGGCCAGCAGACTGTCGGCGCCGACCAACACGCCATCGGCGCGGGCGACAAACAATCCCATCTGGGCGTCGGTGATATAGGTCGTCGGTACGTTCCAGGCCGAGAGCCGCTCCACCACCCGACGCCCCTCAGCCAGCGGTCGCGCTTCGGTGACGATCATCCGCAAACCTTGGTCCCTGAGCAGCCGGCAGGTTTCGAGCACCGTCGAACTGAGGCTGTGGGTCATTAAGGTGCGTCCGGGGCCGAGCCAGCAAGCGGCATGGGTGGCGCAATCGGTCACTGCTTGGCGCGACAGGGTGATCAGCGCTGCTGCTTGCTCGGTAGCCAACCGGCGGAGCAGTTCCAGATCCCCATTGGCCGTACCGATCTGCTCCCGCCAGCGCCGCAGCAGGTTGCCGATCGGTGCCATGCTTGGTCGGATTGCCGCCAGTTCGGCGGCCAAGGCCAGTAAGCATTGCCGGAATTCGCCACAGTCGGCGGCCGGCAGCGTCTCCGCCGCCTCCGCCAGGATCGCCAGGCAACGGCGGGCCAGTTCGCTGGCGCCGTGGATGCGATCATTGCGAATTTCTGCGATTTCACGGTTGAATTGTGGGAGGTTCATTGTTCAAAATCTAAAGGGATAATGAATGATCGCTGGTCGCTACCAGGATATGACCACGCCGGGCTGCCGGCGGCCCGCCCACTTCCCGATTTCAGCAGGAGACCGGTCATGAGCGATGTTGATCCCATCATCGGCAATTGGTACCGCAACGAGGACACCGGCAACGATTTCGAAGTCGTCGCCCTGGACGAAGACGCCCAAACGGTCGAAATCCAGTACTTCGACGGTGAGTTGGAAGATCTGGATCTGGACACCTGGTACGAACTACCTCTGGAGGGCATCGAAGCGCCGGAAGATTGGTCCGGCCCCTACGATGAAATCGAGCCGGATGATCTGGGTTACGACAAAGACGAAGAGTTCAGCGACGAGAACGATCTGCTCGCCGACCGGGAAGAAGACTGAGCGCCCGCCTCGTCGCTCCAGTGGTTCGCGCCGGCGTCACTTTTCCCGTCGCGCGCGGGCAAACGCCTCGGCCAAAGCGCTCGGACGATTTTCCGGCGGCTGTTCCTGACGGTCGCAACCGCCGGATTGCTCCTTGCGCGGTCGGTTCCGCTCGCGGGCGGCGGATGG
>JBATDL010000377.1:0-9530 GCA_049663445.1 Candidatus Competibacter sp. | reverse complement strand
TCCAATCCCTGATCGCGCAGCAGCCCCACCACGCCGTGATAGAGCGCGCTCACACCGTCGTCATTGAAGCGGGCGGCGATGGTGCCATAAACCGGCATGTCGTCCGGCGATTGACCGAAGGCCTTGTGGTTGCGCTGCACCTGCTTGCGCACGTCGCGCAGCGCGTCCTCGGCGCCCTTGCGGTCGAATTTGTTGATCGCCACCGCGTCGGCGAAATCGAGCATATCGATCTTTTCCAGTTGCGAAGCGGCACCGAATTCCGGGGTCATCACATACAGCGAGCGATCCACCAACGGCACAATGGCGGCGTCGCCCTGGCCGATGCCGGAGGTTTCGACGATCAGCAGGTCGAAATCGGCCAGCTTGCAGGCGGCGAGAATATCGCCCAGCGTCTCGGGCACCTCGCTGCCGGCGGCGCGAGTCGCCAGCGAACGCATGTAGAGATTCGGACCGGTCACGGCGTTCATGCGGATGCGGTCGCCCAACAGCGCCCCGCCGGTCTTGCGGCGCGAGGGGTCGGCGGCGATCACCGCGATTTTCAGTCGGTCGTCCTGATCCAGCCGGAAGCGCCGCACCAGTTCGTCGGTCAGCGAGGACTTGCCGGAACCGCCGGTGCCGGTGATGCCGAGCACCGGCACGACGCGCGCCTGAGCCTGATCGAGCACTTGCTGGCGTAGCGCCGGGGCGAGCGCCTGATTTTCCAGCGCGCTGATCAATCGGGACAGCGCCCGCCAATCGCCGGCCTGGACTTCATCGAGGGTCTGGGGCGCGTACTGGGCGGGATCGGTGTCGCAGACCGCGATCATGTGGTCGATCATGCCCTGCAAGCCCATGGCCTGACCGTCCTCCGGCGAGAAAATGCGGGTGACGCCGTACTGATGCAGTTCGTGGATCTCCTCGGACACGATCACGCCGCCGCCGCCGCCAAAGACCTTGATGTTGGCGCCACCGCGCTCCCGCAGCAGGTCGATCATGTACTTAAAAAACTCGACGTGGCCGCCCTGATAGGAACTGATGGCAATCCCCTGGGCGTCTTCCTGCAAGGCGGCGGTAACGATATCGTCTACCGAGCGGTTGTGGCCCAGATGGATGACTTCCGCGCCGCTGGCCTGCAGGATGCGGCGCATGATGTTGATCGAGGCGTCGTGACCGTCGAACAGGCTGGCGGCGGTAACGAAGCGAACCTTGTGCCGGGGCCGGACTTGATCGACACCGGGCATGGGGGATCTGAATGAACTGATGACTGCGGACATGGAAAGAATTCTCCTTAAAAATAATGCGCTTTATGCGCTGAAATAATACGCCTTTACGGCGATTCTTGCGGCGAGAAGCCGTGCGCTATACCGTATCGAACCTGGGTCGATCCCACCGACCTCATGCAGACCGAACCATCTCGTTCCATCCCATTTTCAACGCGCTGCCCACCTTGGTTCATGGAATTGGCTGGCGCCGGTATTCGTTGGCTGCTTCAAGCTGCTGGGCACACCATGATTTCAGCGAACCCGCTTGTCATGATGCGCACCATGGTAAAAGGAACCGGAAAGCGAGGTTTGCCAACTTGGTTGCAATTTTTGCCAGTAATAACACCAATATGATTACAATTTTTGCCATCATGAATAGTATGGCGATTCAAATACGAACCGACGATCCGAGCAAGTAAGCGTGTGATGACCAAGGTCGCGATAACACCCGTGGCGTTTGTTCGAGCCATCGTTGCCGCATACCAACACTATGGCAATGACCCAAGCCATGCCCTCCGGCGCGCGCGAATAACGCCGGCATTCCTGCTGGACTCCGCGAACAGAGTCACCGGGTCTCAAATGGAAACCCTATTCGGTATTGCCATACAGGAGCTTGACGATGAAGCGCTTGGATGGTTTTCACGCAAACTACCCTGGGGTAGCTATGGAATGCTATGCAGGGCTTCCCTGAGTTCGCCTACCTTGGAAGTAGCCTTGAAACGCTGGTGTCGTCATCATCGCTTGTTAAGTGATGACATTACGCTGAAATTTGGTGTCACCAAGACGGCGGCATCCATCGCGATTCAGGTCGACAACGATTTGGGCGAAATGGAGGAGTTTTGTTTCGCCACACTCTTTCGATACATTCTTGGATATGCCTGTTGGGCGATTAATTCACGAATCCCTCTACTGGAAACCTGTTTTCCTTTCGACACGCCAGAGCATATCGAGGTTTATCGAGCACTTTTTCCTGGCCCGCTGCATTTTTGTGCTCAAGCAGCCAAGATCAGTTTTGATCCACAATACGCGGCGTTGTCCATTCGCCGGGACGACCGGGCATTGAACAAGATGCTCCAGCAAGCGCTTCCCTTGACGATGTTTCCCTATCGACGGGATCGGCTACTGGTGCAGCGCGTTCGCGAACTTTTGAGAATGCAACTCGATAGCCCGCATACCGGCGAGTCGCTTGCCACGGAGCTCCATGTGTCGCCCAGGACACTGCACCGACAGTTGCAAGAAGAAGGCACATCGTTGCAGGCTCTAAAGAATGAAGTTCGGCGAGACCGGGCGATCGATCTACTGAATAGAACGACTCGGCCCATCAAGCAAATCGCGCTGGGAGTGGGATTTCTCAACGAAAAGAGCTTTTCCCGCGCCTTCAAGCAATGGACGGGCACGACGCCGGAATCCATCAGAGAAAAGGGCCGACATTTTGCTTCCTGAGTTGATCGATGCCATTGGCGTTCGGTACACGCCCGTCACCGCACCCGCCCGTATCGTCTCGCTGGTACCCAGCATCACCGAACTGCTGTTCGCGCTGGGGCTGGAAGATCAAATCGTGGGCCGCACTCATTACTGCATTCATCCCCAACCCGCAGTCACGGCCATCCCTAGCGTCGGCGGCACCAAGAAAGTCAACTATGCCCGGCTGCTGGAATTGCAGCCCAGCCATGTCATCGTCAACATCGACGAGAATCCGCGCGAACTGGCGGAACGACTGATGGCCGATGGCTTAGCAGTGATCGTGACTCATCCGCTGGGACCGGAAGATAACGTGCCGCTTTACCGACTGATCGGCGGCATTTTCGACCGCGTGGCGGAGGCGGAGGCGCTGGTGGCCAGGTTCGAGCGGAAACTGACGGAACTGCGGCAAGCCGCCTGGCCCCGGCGGCGAGTGCTGTATTTGATCTGGCGCAAGCCGTGGATGGGCGTCAATCGGGATACCTACATCGCCCGCATGCTGGCGTTGGTCGGCTGGGAAACCCTACCGGCCGAGTCGGATGCGCGCTATCCCCAGTTGGAACTGGACCGGACGATGCTGGACGCCGCCGATTTGATCCTGTTCAGTAGCGAGCCGTA
This sequence comes from Candidatus Competibacter sp., assembly GCA_049663445.1. Classification (GTDB taxonomy): domain Bacteria; phylum Pseudomonadota; class Gammaproteobacteria; order Competibacterales; family Competibacteraceae; genus Competibacter. The sequence goes on along the minus strand of JBATDL010000377.1, from coordinate 6,210 downwards.
CCGTTTTTTGCCGGAGGATTTGGAAAGCTTCGCCCGCGATTACGACTGTCTGCCGGAGAAGCTGCGCCTGATCGATGGGGAAATGACCTCGTGGTACGGCAGCCGGGCGATTCAGGGGTTGCGTTATATGGCGCAATTGGCTCGCGATGTTTGCGCGCCCTCTCGCTGATTGCGTTTTCCTTGACGGCTTCAAGTCGTTTCCTATTCGGCCCAATCAGCGCTACAAGGTGCTGGCTTGCAGTCTCGCCGATAGTAACTACCCTTAACCCTCTGAAGTGCATGGCTTCCAAATGGAATCCATACTATCGCTGCCCGCCATCGTCCTGCGCGACCATCTGGCTCTTTGCGATGAAGATCGGTTGCGGGCGCTCAACCCCACTGCCCGCCGCCTCTGGGAAATCCACCGGGAAACCCACGACGCGGCGCGGGCCGTCACTTGGCTGGTCGAGACCTACGGCCTGTCCGTGGACCAAGCCGAGCGGGACATGGTCCTGATCCCGCTGCACCGCTGACTCTGTCATAGCCTCGCACCCGACGCTCTGTATTCGACCATCGAACTTACGCTCGCCCCAGACGCGCGCGGCAGGCTTCGGTCGAGCAATCACCTAATCCTGGGCCTGGGCCTGGGCCTGGAAAGTCTGGCCGGTGATCCCCTTGCTGTCCGGACCCAGCAGATAGAGGTAAGCGTCCAGCGCGGTTTCCGGCGTGGGCCATTCTTCCGGTTCGCGGCCTGGATAGATCTTAAGCGTCATCGCGGTGCGGACCCGGCCCGGATCGACGCTGTTGACCCGGATCGGAGTGTTGGTTTCCAGCTCGCTGGCCAGCAGTTTCATTAAGGTCTGGGCACCACCCTTGGCCACCGCATAGGCGCCCCAATAGGCTTGGCCGCTCTCGCTGACCCGGTCGGCGGTGAAAACGACCGAAGCATCGGCGGAATGGTTCAATAAACCCAGCATCGCCTGGGTCAGCATGAACGGGGCGTTGAGGTTGACTTGCAGGATTCGGTACCAGAGTTCAATGTCGAAATTGGCAATCGGCGTCAACCCCTCGAACAGGGCGGCATTATGCAACAGCCCGTCCAGGCGGCCGAACTCGGTTTCCAGCACCTGCGCCAGATCGGCGTAGTCCTTGGGGGTGGCCCCTTCCAGATTCATCGGATAGATGGCCGGCTTGGGGGCTCCCGCCTGTTCGAGTTCATCGTAAGCCTGCTCCAGCTTGCGGATGGTGCGTCCGAGCAAAATTACGGTGGCGCCGTGCATGCCCAGCCGGCGGGCGGCGGCGCGGCCGATACCGTCCCCGGCGCCGGTCACCAGAATGACTCGGTCTTTCAGCAGATCGGCGGCAGCTTGGTAATCCTTCATGGCAAGTGTGTCCGGCAGGGTTGAACTGAACATATGAACATAGTTTACCCTCTAGTCGGCAGGCGTCGAAAGCGGCATCGTTCGCGCCGCCGCCGCCGCCAAGCCAACCACAGCTTGCGCAGCGGCGTCAGGCGGATGCGCTGCTCCAGCAACCGGTAGCCTTCCCCGGCGATTTCCGCCAGCAGCGCCATCGCCAATTCCAGACGAACCAGCAGGGGACACTGGTCCAGACGGTCCAAGGCCGGCAGATAGTCCAGCGCCCGGCGGTGGTATTCCCGAATTCGCTCGGCCTGGAAGGCGAACAGTTGCCGGACCCGGTCCGTGTTTTGTGCGGCCAGCAAGTCGCCCGTATGGGTACCGAACCGACGCATTTCGTCCTCGGGGAAATAAAAACGGCCGTGCTGGGCGTGTTGGCGCACCTCATAAAGTTGCTCGAACAGCAGCAGCGCCGCGCCGGCCTCATGCGCGAAGCGGGGGGTGGCGCGGCGATCACGGTAGCCCGATACTTCCGCAGCCAGCAGCGCCGCCACACTACCGCAGCGATGGATATAGAGCGTGAGTTCGTTGAACGTGGGGTAGGCGTCGTAGTCGAGATCCATGGCGACCCCGTCGAGGATTTCCCTGAAGTATTCCTCGGGTAGGTTAAAGAGGTGTAAGTGCGGCTGTAGGGCGCGCGTGACCGGGTGCCGCGATTCGCCGACGAACAGGCCGTCCAATTCGGCGCGCCACCAGTCCAGTTTGGTCCGGGCAACACCCGGATCCCGGCATTCCGCGACCACTTGCGCGGTTTCCAGGCAAAAAGCCTGGATCGCGCACAAAGCTTGACGCCGTGCGTGCGATAAACCGAGTAAACTGTAGCGGAAATCCGATCCCTGTGGGGCAGCCAGGTTATGACAGTAATTTTCCGGGGTCATGGCGAGGGTTATTCGGTGAAAAGGGCATGAATCTTGCTCAAGATCATTTTAGGCTTTGTCATTTTCACAGGGCAGGAGGCTTGCCATAATGACTATGCGTGATATCAATAAATTGCATCACTCCGAACAGGCGGTGACGCGTGCGTCCTATCGATACTATCGCGCCGTGTTGCAAGGGGCGCCCGACGCAACACGTCAGCACTTGCGTGGCCTGTGGCTGGTCGAATTGCAACGTCGCTGGCCGGATGCCTGGAAATGATGAACGATGTCGAACCGCAACGCCTTCGGCGCGTTCCCGCGACCCAAGGTCAAGGCGTGTCGGCGTTCACTCGCGACCCGGCAGTTCCCGCAGCAATTGTTGTTCGCCGGGCCGCAGCTTACTAGAGCGAATGGTGGACAGTGAACCATCTTCTTCCTTGAGTTCCCTGATTTCAGTATCGGAGGGTGGCCGGGCGCCATAGTGCACCGCGCCTTCGGTATCGGTCCAAGTATAGATTCGTTCGGTGGGTTGAACGGAAACGGGGTCGGCGTTGAGCAGGACCGGTTGCGCGGCCTGGCCCTCGGGTGGGTGGTTGCCGTAATGCACGCGGCCAGCTGCGTCTTTCCAAGTGTAAACCTCTCCCTCGGCCAGCACGACCCGAACAGGCTGCCACAGCAGTAACAAACCCAGCAGAATCCACGGTCCCTGTCTGCCCGCGATCAGTATCGTCTTGATCCAAATGAGCATGCTTGCCTCCGCGCCAATCAAGTAGCAACGCCTGTGGTTCGGTCCGTTGGTCCGGCATCGTGGCCACCGCCGCTGGACATCGGCTAATCTTCTCCGCTCCTTCCGGTCACGGCCGCAACTCTAAGTATCCGCTCCCATGCCCCCATCCTTGCACGTTCAACGACTGTCCGGCTACGCCATCGATCCCTATCTCTCCGCATTGGCCCGGCTGCGCATCCAAGTGTTTCGCGAGTTCCCGTATCTCTACCAGGGCAGCACGGCTTATGAAGAAAAATACCTGAAGACCTATGCCAGCACGCCGGATAGCGTACTGGTGCTGGTTCGGGATGGGGAGCGGGTGGTGGGCGCGTCCAGCGGCCTGCCGTTGGTGGTTGAGCCGCCGGACGTTATCCAGCCGTTTACGGCGTGTGGCTACGATTCCCAGCGGATTTTTTATTACGGCGAGTCGGTGCTGCTGCCCGAATACCGGGGCCGGGGGCTCGGGAAACGGTTTTTCGAGGAACGGGAAGCGCATATTCGCAGCCTGGGCCGCTTTGAGCTCGCCGGCTTCTGCGCGGTGGAGCGGCCCGCCGACCATCCGCGCCGGCCGGCGACATACCGGCCACTGGATGCGTTCTGGAACCGGTACGGCTTCGTCAAGCACCCGGAATTGCGGACCACGTTTTCGTGGCGGGACCTGGACGAGGATGCCGAATCCCCCAAACCGATGGCGTTCTGGTTGAAACATCTGGCCTGATTTCCAGTTCTTGCCCCGGCTCCGACGGCCCTCGCCCTCGCCCTCGCTCTCAGCGGCGGAGCGGATTCAGACCGTCGTCACCGACGGCAAGCCGGACAGCGCCATCGCCAGTTCGGCCTCGTCGTAGTCCTGATCCACCAGTTTGCCGGCGAAATAATCCATATACGCCTGCATATCGAAATGGCCGTGGCCGGACAGGTTAAACAGAATCGCCCGGCTCACGCCGTCTTCCTTGCAACGCAACGCTTCATCGAGTGCGGCTCGCACCGCGTGATTGGCTTCCGGTGCCGGCAGAATGCCCTCGGCGCGAGCGAACAGCACGCCCGCTTCGAAACAAGCAGTCTGGTGATAGGCGCGCGCTTCGATCAGACCCAGTTGCTTGATGTGGCTGACCAGCGGCGCCATGCCGTGATAGCGCAGGCCACCGGCGTGGAAGCCGGGCGGAGTGAAGGTCGAACCCAGAGTGTGCATCTTGGTGAGTGGAGTGAGATGCGCGGTGTCGCCGAAGTCGTAAGCATAAGGACCACGGGTCAGGGTCGGGCAGGCCGCCGGCTCGACAGCGATGATACGAGCCTGCCGGCCGCCGCGCAGTTGCGCGCCGATGAATGGAAAGGCAATGCCAGCAAAATTGGAACCGCCGCCAGCACAACCGATGATGACATCAGGATAGTCATCCGCCATCTCCAATTGCGCCAGTGCTTCCTGTCCGATCACGGTTTGATGCAGCAACACATGGTTCAGCACCGAACCCAGCGCGTATTTGGTGTCATCGCGTTGCGCGGCGATTTCCACCGCTTCGGAAATCGCGATGCCCAGGCTGCCGGGGTGATCCGCCCGCCGGGCCAGAATTGCCCGGCCGGATGCGGTTTCCTCGGACGGCGAAGCCACGCAGCGCGCCCCGTAGGTTTCCATCAGCGCCCGGCGATAGGGTTTCTGGTTGTATGAAACCCGTACCATGAACACCTGCACGTCGATGCCGAACAGTGCGCCGGCGAAGGCCAGCGAGGAACCCCATTGTCCGGCGCCGGTTTCGGTGGCGATACGCGTGATCCCGGCTTCCTTGTTATAGAACGCCTGGGCCACGGCGGTGTTGGGCTTATGGCTGCCGGCCGGGCTGACGCCCTCGTACTTGTAGTAGAGGCGTGCCGGGGTGCCGAGCGCCTTTTCCAGCCGGCGGGCGCGGTATAGCGGGCTGGGCCGCCATTGCCGGTAAATGTCCCGTACCGGTTTCGGAATTTCGATATCCCGTTCGGTGGCCACTTCCTGCTGAATCAGCGTCATGGGGAACAGCGGCACCAGATCGTCCGGGCTGATCGCTTGCAAGGTGCCGGGATGCAGCACCGGTGGTGGCGGCGTCGGCAGATCAGCGACCAGATTGTACCAATATTTTGGCATCCGGTTTTCGTCGAGCAAGTATTTGACGGATTCGCTCATAAGGTTCTCTTTGCGGAAAAATAAAGGCCCGCCGGTGCATCGGCGGGCCGGGTGTGGCCAGTGCGGTGCGCGAAGCGCCGTTGATTTTAACCGAGATGAACGCCGAAATCGCGGGCGACCGCCGCCAATCCGCCGGCGTAGCCTTGGCCGATGGCCTTGAACTTCCACTCGTCGTTGTTGCGGTAAAGCTCGCCGAAGACCATCGCCGTTTCGGTCGAGGCATCCTCGGACAGGTCGTAGCGGGCAATTTCCTGGTCGCCGTCGGCGTTCAGCGCCCGGATGTAGGCATCGCCGACCTGACCAAAGTTTTGCTTGCGCGCCTCGGCGTCGTGAATGGTGACCACGAACGCCACCTTAGCAGCGTTGGGAGTCATCAGACTTAGATCGATTTCGATCACCTCGTCGTCACCTTCGCCCTCGCCGGTGCGGTTATCGCCCTTGTGAGAGACCGCGCCCGACGGGTCCGTGGCATTGTTATAAAACACGAAATGCTGGTCGCTGAGTACCTTGCCATCGCCGTCCAGCACGAAGGCGGAAGCGTCCAGATCGAAATCGACACCATCGGTCTTGCGTGCGCTCCAGCCCAGGCCGAAGCGTATTTTCTTCAGGCCGGGCGCTTGCTTGCTCAGCGAAACGTTACCGCCTTTCTGCAGGGATACCGCCATTTCTTCAATCTCCTCTGTGTTCAAGTACCGAGGGGCAGCGCAAAACGCTGGTTTAGATATTGATGCCGTATTGACGGCACATTGCCGCCAGTCCGCCGGCATAGCCCTGGCCGACCGCGGTAAAGCGCCACTCGCCGCTGTGCCGGTAGAGTTCGCCGAAGATCATCGCCGTCTCGGTCGAGGCATCCTCGGCCAGGTCGTAGCGGGTGACTTCGCTGTTGGTGTCGGCGTTGACCACGCGGATGTAGGCGTTGCCGACCTGGCCGAAATTCTGTCGGCGTTGTTCGGCCTCGTGGATAGTGACGGTAAAGGCGATCTTCTGTACGTCCGCCGGCACGCGCGTCAGGTCCACCATGATCACTTCGTCGTCGCC
>JBATDL010000376.1:0-1818 GCA_049663445.1 Candidatus Competibacter sp. | reverse complement strand
GCCGCCCGCTCCGGGCTACCGTCGGTGGAGGCGGAATCGACGTAAATCAGTTCCACTGGCCCGCCGGGATCGGTCATGGCGCGCACCGACTCCAGACAGCGCGTCAGTCGCTCGCCTTCGTTGCGGCCGATCACCACCACCGACAGCACCGGTTCGACGGCAGCCACATCCGGCGTCGTGAGTTCAATCATCGTCCACCTCCGCCAGCAGGCGTTCGTAATCGGCCAGACGTTCCGTCTGGGAAAAGCGGGTGGCCAGCGCCCGATCCCCGCCGGCCACCCAGCGATTCAACTGCTCGGCCGGCGCGGCGTGCAACTCCCGCAACCGGGTCGCCAGCGACTCGATATCATCGGCGTGGAATCGGCCGCCGGACACACCCTCCTCGACCAGCAGCGCCGCGCCGCCACTGTCCGGCGCCAGTACCGGAATCCCGGCGGCCATCGCTTCCAGAATCGCCAGCCCGAACGGTTCGCTCGGGCACAAATGCAGCAGCAGGTCGGCGGCGGCCAGCTCTTCGGCCACCGTCGCGGTAAAACCGGGAAAGGCCACGTTGGGATTCCGCTCCGCTGCCCGGGCGCGCAGCGTTTCCAGGTCCCAGCCGGAACCGAGGATGCGAAACGACAGCGCCCCCAAATCCGGATGACGGTCCAGTGTATCCAGCAGCAAATCCACCCGTTTGATCGGATCGATGCGCGACACGATAACGACCTTGCGCACTCCATCGCCGGCGAACGGCGGCCGGCGCGGTGCATTTCGTACCCGCTCGTCGGTGAGGAAATTCTCGATCACCCGGATCTTGTCGGGCGCGACGCCGTTGGCGATCAACCGCTCGCGGACGAAATCGGACACCGCCACCAGCACCGCGCCGGTCGGGTTCAGCAGCCGCTTGCGGCCGTAGCTGAGACGCTCGTCGGTACCTCCATGCACCAGATGTACATGCACCGATTTGCGTCGGTACCAGGCGTTCAGGACCAGGAATGCCAGCGAATGCACCACGCCGGTGGCCACGAATGCCACTCGCCGATGCCGGGCCAGCCACGGATGTAAACGTCGGGCAAACTCGCGCGGGCTGGCGAATGACTCGCTGGGAATCCCCAGCCGCGCGGCTTCGGCCAGCGCCGGCCCCGGCGGCGCCAGCAATACCAGGGCGAAGCGCTCGCGCAAACCTTCGAGGGTGGCCAGCGCCATCCGCTCGGTGCCGTAAAGATTACCGCTGTGCAGGGCGTATACCAGAGGCGTGGTCATGGGATGTTCCTGCCATTGTGATGGGAATTCAGGCGACCGACGACGGCTTGATCCGCTTCTTCCTGAATTTGAACAGGCGCCAGACTTTGCCCCATTTGGACGTGGGCTGGCCGGTTTCCACCGCATCCACGGTGGGTGCGCCGACATTCAGGTGGGCCTGGATCAACTGGCTGGCAGCGGCTTCGCTCTCTTGATATTTCTGCACCATGTCCGCGTAGTAACCACCACCCTTGTAGACTCGCAAGTGGGTGACGATTGCCCCGAACACTCGCGGGTCGGCCTTCTCCAGCAGGCGGGCGGCGCGCTTGAGTTCGCCCGGCAGGGTGTGGCGGGCCTGCACCAGCAGCAGCACGGCGTCGGCGTAACGCGCCAGATACTCGGCATCGGCCGACAGCAACACCGGCGGCGTATCCAGCAGGATGATGTTGTAGCGCTCCAGCAGCGGGTCCAGCGCTTGGGAAAACCGATCGTAAAACGGCAGATGCCGTTGCAGCGCCAGCCCCACCGGGATACGATCCGGCAAATCGCCTTCCGCCGGCAAAATGACCTGATCCAGCGTCACCTCGCCGTTCA
>JBATDL010000375.1:0-4665 GCA_049663445.1 Candidatus Competibacter sp. | reverse complement strand
GGTGTCTACAACCTAACCAAGTACACCCGCTCCAATCAAAACACCTGCATCAACCAGCGACCACTGGTCCACGTCGACGACATCGTGGCGCGCGGCGACGTACTGGCCGATGGCCCGTCCACCGATCTGGGCGAACTGGCGCTGGGCCAAAACCTGCTGGTCGCCTTCATGCCCTGGAACGGCTACAACTTCGAAGACTCGATTCTGATCTCCGAGCGGGTGGTGCAGGAAGACCGCTTCACCACCATCCACATCGAGGAACTGTCCTGCGTCGCCCGCGACACCAAGCTGGGTCCCGAGGAAATCACCGCCGACATCCCCAACGTTGGCGAAAGTGCGCTGGCGCGGCTGGACGAGGCCGGTATCGTCTACATTGGCGCCGAGGTCAAGGCCGGCGATATTCTGGTCGGCAAGGTCACACCCAAGGGTGAGACCCAATTGACCCCGGAAGAAAAATTGCTGCGGGCGATCTTCGGCGAGAAGGCTTCGGATGTGAAGGACACCTCACTGCGGGTCCCTTCGGGCATGGACGGCACGGTGATCGACGTGCGAGTGTTTACCCGTGATGGGGTGGAAAAGGACTCCCGCGCCCAGCAGATCGAGGAAATGGAACTGAAACGGATCCGCAAGGACCTGAACGACCAGTTGCGAATCCTGGAGGACGATCTCTACCAGCGCATGGAGCGAATGCTGGTCGGCCAAGCGGCCGAAGGTGGACCCAATGGCCTGTACGGCGGCGCGACCATCACGCTCGAGTATCTGAGCGCTCTGCGGCGTGAGCAGTGGTTTCACATCCGGATGCAAGCCGAGGAGTTGAACGAGCAACTGGAAAAGATCAACCGGCAACTGGATCAGCAACGCAAGGATTTCGACCAGAAGTTCGAGGAAAAACGCCGTAAGCTGACCCAGGGCGATGACCTGGCCCCCGGCGTGCTCAAGATGGTCAAGGTCTACCTGGCGGTCAAGCGCCGCGTCCAGCCAGGCGACAAGATGGCCGGCCGCCACGGCAACAAGGGCGTGGTATCGATGATCGTGCCGCAGGAAGACATGCCTTATCTGGAGGACGGCACGCCGGTTGACATCGTGCTGAACCCGCTGGGGGTACCCTCGCGGATGAACGTCGGTCAGGTGCTGGAAACCCACCTAGGCTGGGCCGCCAAAGGTCTGGGCATCAAAATCGGCCGCTTGCTGGACGCGCGGGCGCAGCTCGCCGACCTGCGCTCGCTCCTGGATCAGATTTACAACCAGGTCGGCGGGCAAAGCGTCGATTTGCAGCAGTTCGACGATGCGGAAGTGCTGGCGCTGTGCCGTAACCTGCGTGGTGGTGTGCCGATCGCCACGCCGGTGTTCGACGGCGCCACCGAGGAGGAAATGCGCGACTTGCTGCGGCTGGCGGAGTTATCGGAAACCGGTCAGACCACCCTGTACGATGGTCGCACCGGCGATCCATTCGATCGCCCGGTGACGGTCGGCTATATGTACATGCTCAAGCTGAATCACCTGGTGGACGACAAGATGCACGCTCGCTCAACCGGTCCCTACAGCCTGGTCACGCAGCAACCGCTGGGCGGCAAGGCACAATTTGGCGGCCAACGCTTCGGAGAGATGGAAGTATGGGCTCTGGAAGCCTACGGTGCGTCCTATACCTTACAGGAAATGCTGACGGTGAAGTCGGACGACGTAAACGGCCGCACCAAGGTCTACAAAAACATCGTGGACGGCAACCACCGGATGGAAGCCGGCATGCCTGAATCGTTCAACGTGCTGGTCAAGGAAATCCGTTCGTTGAGTATCAATATCGAACTGGAAAGTGATGTGGCGCCGCCGACGCGCAACGAGTAAGGCCGCCGGACCCGCCGCCGGCTGTGGCGGCGTCATGCAATCCTGTGGGTGAGAGATGATGAGAGAGCTGCTGAACCCGTTCAAGACCTTCGACGAGGTCGAGGACTTCGACGCCATCCGCATCGGGCTAGCCTCGCCGGAGATGATCCGTGCCTGGAGCTGTGGTGAGGTGAAGAAACCCGAGACCATCAACTATCGGACCTTTAAGCCGGAGCGCGACGGGCTGTTCTGCGCCAAGATTTTCGGCCCGACCAAGGACTACGAGTGCCTGTGCGGCAAGTACAAGCGCCTCAAGCACCGCGGAGTGGTCTGCGAAAAATGTGGAGTGGAAGTCACTCTGGCCAAGGTACGGCGCGAGCGGATGGGCCATATCGAGCTGGCTAGCCCGGTGGCCCATATCTGGTTTTTGAAATCGCTGCCCTCGCGCATCGGCCTGTTGCTGGACATGACCCTGCGCGACATCGAGCGCGTACTGTATTTCGAGTCCTATGTGGTCATCGACCCCGGCATGACGCAGACGCTGGAAAAAGGTCAGATGCTCACCGACGAGGCCTATCTGGAAGCGCTCGAACAGTACGGCGATGAGTTCGATGCCCGGATGGGGGCCGAGGCGATCCGCCAGTTGCTGCATGCGCTGGACCTGAAACAACTGGTGGTACAACTGCGCCAGGAAATCCTCGAATGCAGCTCCGAAACCAAGCTTAAACGCTTGTCCAAGCGCCTCAAGCTGGTGGAATCCTTTCTCAACTCCGGCAACAAGCCGGAGTGGATGGTATTGACCGTGCTACCCGTGCTGCCGCCCGATCTGCGGCCGCTGGTGCCGCTGGACGGCGGGCGTTTCGCCACCTCCGACCTCAACGACCTTTACCGCCGGGTGATCAACCGTAACAACCGGCTCAAGCGACTGCTGGAACTCTCGGCCCCGGACATCATCGTCCGTAACGAGAAACGCATGTTGCAGGAAGCGGTCGACTCGCTACTGGACAACGGTCGCCGCGGGCGAGCCATCACCGGCAGCAACAAACGGCCGCTGAAGTCGCTGGCCGACATGATCAAGGGCAAGCAGGGCCGTTTCCGCCAGAATCTGCTCGGCAAACGGGTGGACTACTCTGGCCGTTCGGTGATCGTGGTCGGCCCCACCCTGCGCCTGCACCAGTGCGGGCTACCCAAGAAGATGGCGCTGGAGCTGTTCAAGCCGTTCATCTTCAGCAAGCTACAGTTCCGCAACATGTCCACCACCATCAAGGCCGCCAAGAAAATGGTGGAGCGTGAGGAACCGGTGGTGTGGGATATCCTGGAAGAGGTGATCCGCGAGCATCCGGTGTTGCTCAACCGTGCACCCACCCTGCATCGGCTGGGCATCCAGGCCTTCGAGCCGACCTTGATCGAAGGCAAGGCCATTCAGTTGCACCCGCTGGTCTGCACCGCCTTCAACGCCGACTTCGACGGCGACCAAATGGCGGTGCACGTACCGCTATCCATCGAGGCGCAGCTCGAAGCCCGGGCGCTGATGATGTCCACCAACAACATCCTCAGCCCGGCCAACGGCGAGCCGATCATCGTCCCCTCTCAGGACGTGGTGCTCGGTTTGTACTACCTGACCCGCGAGCGGATCAACGCCAAGGGTGAGGGCATGGTGTTCTCCGGTCTCAATGAAATCCATCGCGCCTACGAAAGCGGGCAGGTGGAACTTCACGCTTGGATCGAGGCGCGCCTGCCGCAGGAAGGAATCGACGAGGCGGGTCAGGTCCGCACCGTACTGAAACGGGTCAAAACTACCGTTGGGCGCGTTTTATTGTCCGATATCCTGCCTGCGAGCCTGCCCTTCGAACTGATCAACCGGGCGCTGACCAAAAAGGTCGTATCCCGATTGATCAATGAGTGCTACCGGCGGCTGGGCTTGAAGGACACCGTGATCTTTGCCGATCAGTTGATGTACACCGGTTTCCATTACGCCACCCGCTCCGGCTCCTCGATCGGCTTCGAAGATTTCCAGATTCCGGCCAAGAAAACCGAACTGCTGGAAAAAGCCGAACAGGAAGTCAAGGAAATCGACGACCAGTACACCTCCGGGCTGGTCACCAAGGGCGAGCGCTACAACAAGGTGGTGGATATCTGGTCACGTACCAACGACCAGGTCGCCAAGGCGATGATGGACAATCTGGGCACCGAAACGGTGATTGACCGCGAGGGCCGGGAAGTCCGTCAACCCTCTCTCAACCCCGTATTCATGATGGCCGACTCCGGCGCTCGTGGTTCGGCGGCGCAGATCCGCCAATTGGCCGGCATGCGCGGACTGATGGCCAAGCCGTCCGGCGAAATTATCGAAACCCCCATCAAGGCCAACTTCCGTGAAGGCTTGAGCGTGCTGGAGTACTTCATCTCCACCCACGGCGCCCGCAAGGGTCTGGCCGACACCGCGCTCAAGACCGCCAATTCCGGCTACCTGACCCGACGCTTGGTGGATGTGGCCCAGGATCTGGTGGTGACCGAGCCGGATTGCGGCACCAATGAAGGCCTGTGGATGACGCCCGTGGTCGAGGAAGGCGATATCAAGGAACCGCTGCGCGACCGGGTGCTGGGTCGAACGGTGGCCCAGGATGTCTTTCAGCCGGACAGCGACAACATCGCCATTTCCGCCGGCACCCTGCTCGACGAACAAGGTGTGGCGACACTCGATGAACTCCACATCGATCGTATTCGGGTGCGTTCGGCCATCACCTGCCGGACCCGCTACGGCGTGTGCGCCACCTGCTACGGCCGTGACCTGGCGCGCGGCCACCGCGTCAACAGCGGCGAGGCGGTGGGCGTGATCGCCGCCCA
>JBATDL010000374.1:0-21628 GCA_049663445.1 Candidatus Competibacter sp. | reverse complement strand
CGCATCGTGAAGGCGGTCGTGGATGCCGTCGAGGTGCCGGTCACGTTGAAAATCCGCACCGGCTGGGACGCTGATCATCGCAACGCGCCAGAGATCGCGCGCATCGCCGAGGATGCCGGCATCCAGGCGCTGGCCGTGCATGGGCGCACCCGCGCCTGCGGCTACAGCGGCCCGGTGGACTACGCCGCCATCCGCGCCATCAAGCAGGCGGTGACGATTCCGGTGATCGCCAACGGCGACATCGACAGCCCGGAACAGGCCCGCCAGGTGCTCGATTACACCGGCGCGGACGCGGTGATGATCGGCCGCAGCGCTCAGGGCCGGCCCTGGATCTTCCGCGAAATCGCCCATTTCCTGGCCAGCGGTGAGCGCTTGGCGCCGCCGTCCCCGCCACAAATTGGTCGCTGGGTCGCAACGCACCTGGAAAATCTGTACGAATTTTACGGCGAAACCGCCGGTGTGCGCATCGCCCGCAAGCATTTGATCTGGTACAGCCAGCACTGGCCCGAGAGCGCGGGGTTCCGGGCACGGGCGAACGCGGCTGAAAGCGGTCGCGCGCAACTGACGCTGGTCCGTGATTTTTTCGAGCGCCTGGCCAATAAGGAGCCTCTGGCCGCATGAGCACTAACATCGAGCCCCCCGTCGATCTGTTGCCCGCCACCCCGCTGCGCGATCAGGTCTACGAAGCCTTGCGCATCTATTTTCACAATCTTGGCGACCAGCAACCCAGTAATCTGTACGATCTGGTGCTGCGGGAAGTGGAGCCGCCGCTGCTGGAGATCGTGATGCAGCGCACCTGCGGCAATCAAACCAAGGCGGCCGACCTGCTCGGCATCAACCGTGGCACTCTGCGCAAAAAACTTCGGCGATACGGTCTGGATTGAATTTCCCGGACGGATGGCGATGACATGAGCTTGGCGATCTTCGATCTCGACAATACCCTGTTGGCCGGTGACAGCGATTACCTATGGGGCCGATTCCTGGTCGAGCGGGGACTGGTTGACGATGAAGCTTTCGAACGCGAAAACCAGCGCTTCTACGACGAGTATCGGGCTGGTACGCTGGACATCCAGGAGTTTCTGGCCTTCGGCTTGCGGCCACTGGCGGAACAGCCGCTGGCCGATCTGCTGGCGTGGCGGGAACGGTTCCTGGCGGAAAAGATCGAACCGATCCTGCTGCCGAAGGCGGCGGAATTGCTGGAACGGCATCGCGGAGCCGGCGACACCCTGCTGATCATCACCGCCACCAACCGCTTCGTCACCGGACCCATCGCCGAACGGCTGGGTGTGCCGCATCTGCTGGCCACTGAAGTCGAGTTTGCCGATGGGCGCTACACCGGCCGACCGAGCGGGATTCCCTGTTTCCAGCATGGTAAGGTCGAACGGCTGGAGGCCTGGCTGGCGGAAACCGGCCATGATTTTGCCGGTAGCTGGTTTTACAGTGACTCGCACAACGACCTGCCGCTGCTCGGTCGGGTCACCCATCCGGTGGCGGTGGACCCCGACGCTACCCTGGTCCAGCACGCGCAAGAACGCGGCTGGCCGATCATCAGCCTGCGGGACTGAACCAGGAACGGAATGTCCTCGCGCTGGGTTTCGCGCCCGCCATGGATCGCGCCCGGCTTGACGGGCTGGCGCCGGCTGGGCTAAAAGCCCGAGCTTCATGCTTCAACCCATTCCACCCTTTACCGCCGGTGCCATACCCATGCAAAACCTGTACGACATCAATGTCGCCGCCCTGGAAGTCCTGCCCACGCCGGAGGACATCAAGCAGCACCTGCCGCTCGGCGAAACGGCGGTCGACACCGTATTCCAGGGCCGGGAAACGATCAAGCGCATTCTCGATCGCCAAGACCCTCGGTTGTTCGTGGTCGTCGGCCCCTGCTCCATTCACGATGTCGAGGCGGCCCGCGATTACGCCCGGCGACTGAAAGCGCTGGCCGACGAGGTGCGGGATACCCTGTTCGTGGTCATGCGGGTATATTTCGAGAAGCCGCGCACCACGGTCGGCTGGAAGGGACTGATCAACGACCCGCGTATGGACGATACCTTCCATGTCGACGAGGGACTGCAACTCGCTCGCGGCCTGCTGCTGGAGTTGGCGGAAATGGGTCTGCCGGCCGGCACCGAGGCGCTGGACCCGATCATCCCGCAGTACATTTCCGACCTGATCGCTTGGACCGCGATCGGTGCCCGCACCACCGAATCGCAGACCCACCGTGAAATCGCCAGCGGCCTGTCCACCCCGGTCGGGTTCAAGAACGGTACCAACGGCAACCTGGAAGTCGCCATCAACGCCTTGCAATCGGCCGCCAGCCCGCACAGCTTCCTGGGCATCAACCCGCTTGGCCAGTCGGCGGTGATCCGCACCTTGGGCAACCGCTATGGCCATGTGGTGCTGCGCGGCGGCGACCGTCCCAACTACGATTCGGTATCCATTGCCTTGTGCGAGAAGGCGCTGCGCGACAAGAAGCTGCCGGTCAACATCGTGGTCGATTGCAGCCACGCCAACTCCTTCAAGGATCCGTCCTTGCAGCCGCTGGTGCTACGCGACTGCGCGCACCAGATCATGGAGGGCAACCAATCCATCGTCGGGCTGATGATCGAGAGCAATATCGGTGGGGGCAATCAGTCCATCCCTGCGGATCGGAGTCAACTCAAGTACGGCGTATCGGTCACCGACGCCTGCGTGGACTGGGCTACCACGGAGACCATGTTGCGCGAAGCCCATGCCAAGCTGAAGGGCGTGCTGCCGGCCCGGCTTGCGGCCTGATCTCTCCGGCGAGGGCGCGGCGGCGTCCTCGTCATTCCATTCTTGCCCCAAACCTCAAACCCCAACCTCTGGCGTGCGCGGCGCTTCCCTCTTGGCAAGCGCCGCGTTTGGCACTATTCTACCCGTAAATAGAACTAATCCAGTACTGATTAGGTGAGCTTTGCGGAGCGTTCATGATTCGTATTACCCGGGAAGCCGATTACGGCATCGTGCTCATGACCTGTCTGGCCCGCGCCGATGGCCAGCCGTGCAGCGCCGCCACCTTGGCGCGGCAGCGCCAGTTGCCACTGCCCATGGTCAGCAAGATTCTCAAGGCGTTGGCGCGGGCCGGCTTGCTGAACTCGCAGCGCGGCGCACAGGGTGGTTACAGCTTGGCGCGGACTGCGGCGCACATTTCCGCAGCCGACATCATCAGTGCGCTGGAAGGTCCCCTCGCCATTACCGAATGCAGCACCGACGTTCGCGATGGTTGTTCGCGTCAGGACCATTGCGAGGTTAGCAGCCACTGGCCGCGCATCAATCAAGCCATTTATACCGCGCTGCAGAGCATCAGCCTGGAGGCAATGAGCCGTCCCGACCCTCCATCACGATCGGTGCGCCTCCATCCGCCGCAGCGGACCGCGACCGCCGGTATCGCTGGCCGACCCGTTTGAGTTGCCAGAATTTCTGGAAGAGGAAACCCCATCATGACCGACAGCACCCAAACCCTCGAACGACTCGCCACCAGCGATTACAAGTACGGCTTCGTCACCGACATCGAGCAGGACACCGTGCCGCCGGGGCTGAACGAAGATGTCATCCGGTTGATTTCGGCTAAAAAGCAGGAACCGGATTGGCTATTGGAATGGCGACTACAGGCTTATCGTCATTGGTTGACCCAGAAACAGCCCGAATGGGCACGGGTTCACTATCCGCCCATCGACTATCAGGCGCTTTCCTATTATTCGGCGCCCAAGCAGAAAGGCGATGGCCCGAAAAGCCTGGATGAAGTCGATCCGGAACTGCGCCGGACCTACGAAAAGCTCGGCATCCCGCTGGCGGAACAGGCCATCCTGGCCGGCGTGGCGGTGGACGCGGTGTTCGACTCGGTGTCGGTGGCGACCAGCTACAAGGGCAAGTTAGCAGAATACGGCATCATTTTCTGCTCGTTCTCCGAGGCGGTGCGCGAACATCCCGAGCTGGTGCGCAAGTATCTGGGCACGGTGGTGCCGTATCGGGACAACTACTACGCGACCCTGAATTCGGCGGTGTTTTCCGACGGTTCCTTCGTCTACATCCCGCCGGGCGTGCGTTGCCCGATGGAGCTGTCCACCTACTTCCGCATCAACGCCAGCAACACCGGCCAGTTCGAGCGGACGCTGATCGTCGCCGACGAGGGCGCTTACGTCTCCTACTTGGAAGGCTGCACCGCGCCCCAGCGCGACGAAAACCAGTTGCACGCGGCGGTGGTGGAACTGGTGGCGCTGGACAACGCCACCATCAAATACTCCACGGTGCAGAACTGGTATCCGGGCGACGCCGAGGGCAAGGGCGGTATCTACAACTTCGTGACCAAGCGTGGCTTGTGCAGGGGCCGCGACTCCAAGATTTCCTGGACCCAGGTCGAGACCGGCTCGGCCATTACCTGGAAGTATCCAAGCTGCGTGCTGCGCGGCGAAAACTCGGTGGGCGAGTTCTACTCGGTGGCCCTGACCCGCGATTATCAGCAGGCCGACACCGGCACCAAGATGATCCACATCGGCAAGAACACCCGCAGCACCATCGTCTCCAAGGGCATCTCCGCTGGCCACGGCCAGAACGCTTACCGGGGGCTGGTGAAAGTACTGCCGACCGCCGAGAACGCCCGCAATTACTCGCAATGCGATTCGCTGCTGATGGGCGACCGTTGCGGCGCGCACACCTTCCCCTACATCGAGGTACAGAACCCGAGCGCCCAAGTGGAACATGAGGCCAGCACCTCGAAGATCAGCGAAGACCAAATCTTCTACTGCAAGCAGCGCGGCATCAGCGCCGAAGACGCGGTCAGCCTGATCGTCAACGGCTTCTGCAAGGAAGTGTTCAAGGAACTGCCGATGGAGTTCGCCGTCGAGGCGCAGAAGCTGATCGAACTGAAGCTGGAAGGCAGCGTCGGCTGAGAACGGTCCACAGAGTACAGCTCAAGAACTGAGGAAATACCCACATGCTGGAAATTCGCAACCTGCACGCCACCGTCGAAGGCCGGGAGATCCTCAAGGGCATCGACCTCGTTGTTCGCCCCGGTGAAACCCATGCCATCATGGGGCCGAACGGCTCCGGTAAAAGTACCCTGGCCAACGTGATTGCCGGCCGCGAAGGCTATGAAGTCACCGAGGGTGAGATCCTGTTCGACGGCAAAAATCTGCTGGAAATGGCCCCGGAGATCCGCGCTTGCGAGGGTCTGTTCCTGGCCTTCCAATATCCGGTGGAAATTCCCGGCGTCGCCAATCTGTACTTTCTGAAAGCCGCCGTTAACGCAGTGCGCAAGTATCGCGGCGAGCCGTCGGTGGACGCGATGGATTTCTGGGATCTGGTGCAGGAGCGCATGGAACTGGTGAAGATGGATGAATCCATGCTCAAGCGTTCGGTCAACGAAGGTTTTTCCGGCGGCGAAAAGAAGCGCAACGAAGTGTTCCAGATGGCCGTTCTGCAACCCCGTTTCGCGGTGATGGACGAAACCGACTCCGGCTTGGATATCGACGCCCTGAAAGTCGTCGCCGACGGTGTCAACGCCCTACGCGGCCCGGAGCGCGGCTTCCTGGTCATCACCCACTACCAGCGCCTGTTGGATTACATCGTGCCGGACCATGTGCATGTGCTGTTCAATGGCCGCATCGTTCGTTCCGGTGGTAAGGAATTGGCGCTGGAATTGGAAGAACAGGGTTACGCGCTGTACAACGAAGAACCCGGCCGTGCCCGCCGGGCTGCGGCGTGAGGTCGGCCATATGAATATCGCGCCCGTCGTTCAAAATCCGTTCCGCCAGCAGTTCACCGCGTTTGCGGCGGGCCGCCGCGAGCCGGACACCATCGCCCGCTTGCGCCGCGAAGGGCTTGACCGGTTTGCCAGCCTGGGTTGGCCGACCCGCCAGCAGGAAGCATGGTGCCTCACCGATCTGGGCGCGCTCGCCCAGATTGACTTGCAGCGGCCCACCGACGCGCTGGTCGATGCCGGAGTCTTGCCGGCGCTCGACCTGCCGACGCACCGACTGACCTTCGTCAACGGTCGTTTCGCGCCGGGCTTGTCGCGGTTGCGGGAGCTGCCCGGCCAAGCACTGATCGCCAGCCTCGGCCAGGCCCTGCTGACCCATCCCGAACGGATCGAGCCGCATTTGGAACGGCTGCCGGGCCTGAGCCAGCACCCGTTCACCGCGCTCAACGCCGCGTTCTGGGAAGACGGCGCGTTCGTGTATCTGCCACGGGCAACCGCAGTGGAAACGCCGCTGCATCTGATCTTCCACGCCACCGGCGACGACATCGCCGTGTATCCGCGCCTGCTGCTGGTGCTGGAAGAGGGTGCCCAGGCGACGGTGGTGGTCGAGTATCGTGGCAAGGGCCGCTACCTGAATGCCCCGGTCGCCGAATTGCAGCTGGGCGCGGGCGCGGTGCTGCACTACCACCAGGTTCAGGAAGAAGCGTCGTCGGCGTTTCATCTCGGCGGTGTTCGGGTCCGTCAGGATCGCGACAGTCAGGCGAATCTGCATCTGGTGTCGTTCGGCGGCCAACTGGCGCGCACCGATCTGGACGCGTTGTTGGACGGCGAAGGTGCCAGTTGCGTTCTCAACGGTCTGATTCTGGCGAACGACCAGCAAATGGGCGATTACCATGTCCGGGTCGAGCACGCCCAACCGCATGGGAGCAGCGAGCAACTGTTCAAGAGCGTGCTGGACGGTCGGGCGCGTTCGGTGTTCGACGGCATGATCCATGTCCGCCCGCACGCCCAGAAGACCGATGCCCGCCAGACCAACCGCAACCTGTTGCTGTCCAAGCAGGCCCAGGCCAATGCCAACCCGCGATTGGAAATTCTGGCCGACGACGTCAAGTGTGGCCATGGCTCCACCACCGGCTTTCTGAATCCCGACGCCTTGTTCTACCTGCGCGCTCGTGGCATTCCCGCCGCGCAGGCGCGGACCCTGCTGGTGCATGCCTTCGCCAACGACAGCCTCAACCGGATTCAGCTAACGCCCCTGCGCGAACGATTGGCCAGTTCTCTGGCCGCCCGTCTGGCGCTGGGCAACATCGAGGAACAGTGACATGAATGCCCCGCTCGCGCTTTCCGCCGCCCCGGTGGCCGCGTCGGAGCTGGATCTTGCCCGCATCCGCGCCGATTTTCCCATCCTGCGCCAGCGGGTCCACGGCAAGCCGCTGGTCTATCTGGACAACGCCGCTTCGGTGCAGAAACCCAAGGCGGTGATCGACGCTATCGACGAGTGTTACAGCGGCTATTACGCCAACATCCATCGCGGTGTCCATCTGCTGTCGGAACGCTCCACCACCGCCTACGAAGGCGCGCGGGAAAAAGTACGATCTTTCCTGAACGCCGCCAGCGTCCAGGAAATCATCTTCACTCGCAACGCCACCGAAAGCATCAATCTGGTGGCCAGCAGCTTCGGCGGTCAGCGGATCAAGGCCGGCGACGAAATCGTCATCACCGGCATGGAGCACCACTCCAATATCGTGCCCTGGCAACTGCTGTGCGAACGCAGCGGCGCGACCTTGAAAGTCGTGCCATTCACCGACGCCGGCGAGTTGATCCTGGAGGAGTACGAACGGTTGCTGGACAATGGGCGGGTCAAGCTGGTGGCGTTCGTGCACCTGTCCAACGCCCTCGGCACCATCAATCCGGTCAAGACCCTGATCGAGTTGGCGCACGCCCGCAGCATCCCGGTGCTGGTGGACGGCGCGCAATCGGTTCCGCATCTGGCGGTGGACGTGCGGGAACTGGATTGCGAGTTCTACGCCTTCTCCAGCCACAAGATCTATGGACCCAGTGGGGTTGGGGTGCTCTACGGCAAGAAGGCGCTGCTGGAAGCGATGCCGCCGTATCAGGGCGGCGGCGACATGATCCAGATGGTGACCTTCGAAAAGACCGAATACGCCGATTTGCCCAACAAGTTCGAGGCCGGCACCCCCAACATCGCCGGCGTGATCGGCCTGGGCGCGGCGCTGGACTGGCTGAACGTCATCGGCCTGGACGCGGTCGCTGCGCACGAGCACGACCTGCTGGAGCACGCCACCGCCCGCCTCTCCGAAATTCCCGGCCTGAAGATCATGGGCACGGCCCGCGACAAGGCGGCGTTGGTGGCGTTCACCCTGCAGGGGATTCATCCTCACGACATCGGCACCATTCTCGACCGCGAGGGGATCGCCATCCGTGCCGGCCATCATTGCGCCCAACCGGTCATGCAGCACTACGGCGTGCCCGCCACCGCGCGGGCGTCGTTTGCCGTCTACAACACCCGCGACGAGGTGGATGCCTTGGTCGCGGCCCTTTGGAAAGTCAAGGAGCTGTTCGAATAATGAGCGACTTGCGCGATCTCTACCAGGAAGTGATCCTGGATCACAACAAGCGGCCCCGCAATTTTCGGATCCTGCCGCAGCCGACCCATCACGCCGACGGCGTCAACCCGTTATGCGGCGATCGGATCAGCGTCTTTCTGGACATCGATGACGGGGTGATCAAGGACATCGCTTTTCAAGGCGCCGGCTGCGCCATTTCCAGCGCCTCGGCTTCGCTGATGACCGAAGCGCTCAAGGGCAAGCCGGTCAAGGAAATCGAACATTTGTTCGAAGCCTTCCACAACGTGGTGACCACCGAATGCGAATGTCCGCGCGGGTTGGGCAAGCTCGGCGTGCTGGCCGGGGTGCGCGACTATCCGAGCCGGGTCAAGTGTGCCACGCTGGCCTGGCACGCCGTGCGCGCCGCCCTGGAACAACGCCAGGAACCAGTGGCGAGTGAATAACCCTTTCTCCCTTCAGGAGGCGTGAACATGAGCGCAATTCCCACATCCCCCGATCTGCCGGACGCCGGCGAACTGGAAGCCCGAATCATCGAGGCATTGAAAACCGTTTACGACCCCGAGATTCCGGTCAACGTCTACGACCTGGGTTTGATCTACGATGTGAATGTCGATCCGCTGGGCAATCACGCCGACATTCAGATGACGCTGACCGCTCCAGGGTGTCCGGTCGCCGGCTCAATGCCGGAATGGGTGGAAAACGCCGCCCGCCACGCCTCCGGGCTGGAATCGGTCAATGTCGAACTGGTGTGGGAGCCGCCGTGGACACCGGAGCGGATGTCCATGCGCGCCAAGCTGGAACTGAATATGGTCTGATCGATGCGACGGATGATTACCGCAGTACGGTAACCCGAAGGTTCAGGCAAACCCTCACGAACGCGCGGAACTCGATAAACCTGTTTTGGCGAAAGCTTTTATTCCACCACTGGCGCATTTCGAACGAACAAGTTGCTGATCGTCTTCTGCTGATTCGGAAGTGTCAGACGAGCACAACCAGTCGAGCGAGTGAATAGCAACGACTGGTTGTGCCCTTTTCGGCCAGAGAGCGACGATACTGCTGCCTCGCTTGGCTTTCTGGATTACGACGACGGTCCGAGAATGTCGTTCAACCTTCCGAAGCACGCGACAGCCTTATTGAAGCCCGCGTAAACGCACATAAACAAAAAGAGCTCCTCGATTTCCTCGCGTGTGCCTCCAAGCTGTATCACCATTTTAACATGGGCGCTAAAGGGGTTGCCTGGACCCATATGGTTTTGATTCACCACATCCGCAGCCAGTGCAATCAGGGCCTTGGTTTTCTGGTCAATGAGCGGTAACCCCCAAACCTCCCCCCCCACGCGAGTTATAAGATCTCCGTACCTGGGGTTTAATGCTTTCAAAGCATCCTGCAGTTCTATGTCGTCAAGAACGGCGTTTTTGTATTCTTTTGTCGTTATTTGAATTTCTTGTTGACTCATCGAATTAATCTCCAGAGTAGCTGGGGAACCCATTCTCGCGCACGGTCGAGAGAGAATGACGCCATCTCATGCCATGCTTGTGGCTTACTTGGCAAGGGCCATGGAACCTGGCAGCCTGGAATCCAATGTCTCCAGTCAGCAGGATTTCGGTCGGCTCGCCGGATTGAGGGAGAGCGACGGATAACACGGGCTAACCTCCTTGATTTGGGGTGGATCGGTTGCTCGGGATAGTTCTAAGCCAGATTCATCCCAAAGATATTACGGTTGACGTTGTCGCGTCGTTGATAGTCGAAGTGATCCACGTCTTGCAGAGCGAGGAAAATTCCCAAACCTCCGATCTCACGATCCTCCAGTGGCTTGTCGAGGTCTTCAGCCGTTGGTATGCCTCGGGTACGCGGATCGTAAGCGATGCCAGTATCCTCCAGGGTCACGATCAGATTCTGGTCGGTTCGTTCGATGGAGACCACAATGTCACCGGTTAGGCCCTGTTCCTCATAGCCGTGCGTGATGATATTGGTGGCGATCTCGTCCACCGCCAAAGTCAGATGATAGACCGCTGCTTCGCCCAGCCCGACCTTCTGGCAAGCCTGATGGACCAGTCGGCGAATATCCGAGAGCGCCGACAGGTTGGCCGGAATGCTCTGCCGTACCATGGATGGGCACTCGCTCAGCTAGGGATAGCTCTCCTGAACATAAACGGCTTGGTGGAAGCCACTCATCTGCAAGGTATTGAGGACGGGTCCGGTAGCGCCGATCACATAAACGGCGACCTCGCTTCCCATATGCTGCTTGGCGAACACCAGCACGCGTAAGCCCGCGCTGGCCATGAAGTTCAGGTTGCTCATGAACAACACGAGCTTTTGGGGTTTCTGCTGAGCCGCCTGCTCGATGGCCTGACGGAATTGCCCGGCCACCGCAGCGTCGAGTTCCCCATCGAGCGTGATCCGAGCCTCGGAGTCAACCATTTCAAGATTCGCACTGAATGCCATGCTTTGTCCCTCTGGAGATTAATGGAGTGTCATAACTGAGTTCAGGGGCGCCCGATCAGGATCACGATAGCTCGTCCTCCAACCAGGAAGTTGTGCTGAGACTGCTCCAACGGAGCTTCGTGACCGGGCTCGTAGATGTCGTGGGGCGCCGGCAGGGCGGTGTTGGCGAATAAATGCCAACGATAGTTGATCGGCAATTCGGGCAACTCGAAGGGTAGGGCATCCCAATAACTGTTCAGGGCCATATAAAGCACGGGGCTGGTGTTGCCCGCTTGTCCGGCCTGGCGTTCGCGGAGCATGAAAGCCAGGGTTCGCGAACCTGGCGACCAGTCGGCATTCCAGGCTTGGGTACCATGCCAGATGATGTCGGACTGAGTAGGGCCGGTCCCGAAAAAGTCTCGGGCACGCAACAAGGTATGGGTTCCGCGCAAGGCAATCATTTGGCGGGTAAAGTTGAACAGGTCGGCGTTGCGTTCCAGCAGGGTCCAGTCGAACCAGTTCAAGTCGTTGTCGTGGCAGTAGGTATTGTTGTTGCCACGCTGGGTGCGGCCCACCTCGTCGCCCATCAGAATCATCGGCACCCCATGGCTCATCAGCAGAATGGCCAAGGCATTCTTGATCATGCGCTTGCGCAGAGCGTTGACTTCAGGGTCGTCCGTTTCGCCCTCGACCCCACAATTCCAGCTATGGTTATCGTTGCCGCCATCGCGGTTCTGTTCGCCGTTGGCTTCGTTGTGTTTGTCGTTGTAGGCGAATTGATCGTAGAGAGTGAAACCGTCGTGGCAGGTGATGAAGTTGATCGAGGCGGTGGGTCCCCGTTTGTTCCAGCCGTAGAGATCCGGCGAGCCCTGGATGCGCTCGGCAAGGACGGAGACCGTCCCCTCGTCCCCCTTCAGGAAACAGCGGATGTCGTCGCGGTACTTGCCGTTCCACTCGGCCCACCGTCCGTAAGCGGGGAAGGAGCCGACCTGATACAGGCCACCAGCGTCCCAGGCTTCGGCGATCAGCTTGCACTTGGCCAGGACGGGGTCGAAGGCCAGGCTTTCCAACAGCGGGGGGTTGGGTAGCGGGGCGCCCCAGGGATCGCGTCCCAGGATGGCGGCCAAGTCGAACCGGAAGCCATCGATGTGGTACTCCGCCGCCCAGTAGCGCAGGCAGTCGAGCACCATCATCCGCACCACGGGGTTGTTGCAATTGAGGGTATTGCCGCAGCCGCTGAAATTGAAGTAATACCCCTCCGGCGTCAGCATGTAGTAGGTCTGGTTGTCGATTCCCCGGAAGGAAAGGGTCGGACCCTGTTCGTTGCCTTCGGCGGTATGGTTGAACACCACATCGAGCATGACTTCGATCCCGTTGCGGTGTAACTCCTTGACCAGATTCTTGAACTCGTCCACTTGCATCCCGAACGGTCCGGTCGCGGCGTAGCCGGTTTTGGGCGCGAAGAAACCCACCGTGCTGTAGCCCCAGTAGTTGTACATAGTCTCGCCGGTGACCGGATTGGGACGACTGTTCTCGAACTCGTCAAACTCGAAGATGGGCATCAATTCGACGCAGTTCACCCCCAACTCGTTCAGATAGGGGATTTTGGCCATGATCCCCGCATAGGTGCCGGGATGCTTGACTTCGGCGGAAGGGTGGCGAGTAAAGCTGCGTGTGTGCAGTTCGTAGATCACCAGGTCTTCGAGGGGTTTCTCCAGGGGACGGTCGTCCTCCCAGTCGAAATCCTCGAAGATCAGTCGAGCCCGGTGAGGGTATGGGTCGTTCCAGTCAGGCGGTTCGCCCCAAATCTCGCGCCCGCCGATCGCCTTGGCATAGGGATCGAGCAGGATCTTGGAACGGTCGAAACGATGTCCGGCCGCCGGATCCCAGGGGCCATCCATGCGGTAGCCATATTCGATCCGCTCGTAGTCGAGGTCAAACACCACCATGCACCAGGTGTTGCCTACCCGAAAGGAATCGGGGAAAGGGATCTCCGCCAGCGGTGCCGGCGCGCCTTTTTCGAAGAGAACCAGCGTGCAGGAGGTGGCGTGGCGGGAGCAGATGGCGAAATTGACTCCGCCCGGCACCAAGGTGGCGCCAAAGGGAAAAGCGCGCCCTGGGCGGAGCTTGTAGCCCTGCTGCTGGTGAGTCGGATAAAAATCGATGCGGGTATCCATACTCAGACCTGCTTGAGGGTCGTCAGCGCTTGTTCGACGCTGTCCGCCACGGTAAAAAACTTGAGAAACCCGGTGATCGCCATGGTGTCCTGGATCGCTTCCGCCAGCCCGGCCAAAGCGACCTGGCCATTGTGCGCCATGGCTTGGCGGTAGAGCAGGAGCAGCATGCGCAGACCAGCGCTGGACATGTAGGTGACGCCTCCCAAGTCCAGGATCAACGAACCCTCCTGCTGCAACAGAGGCAGGATCTGGGTTTGTAACCCTGGCGCGGAGCCACCATCTACCTCGCCGGCCACAGCAACGACCGTTATTCCGTCCCGGGTGGAAACCTCAACCTTGATCGCCATAGGCTTGAATCCTTCGGTGAGATGCGCGTTGAGCTATTGTACGGGAGTGATCGTGGCCTTGACTCGCACGTCTTGACGGGAGTCAGGCAGTTGGATCGACAGCCTTTCGGCGTCGAAGGCGGCATAGGGCCGTCCGTCGATCTCGACTGCGGTCAGACGAATGCTGCCCTCGGGCAGGATGTCCGGGGCCACCCGCAGAATCCGGCCAGGAAAGCCATCGGGCCGTGGCTTGAAGTAGAGGGTCATCGGCTGTTTGTTGATCAGCAGATTGGTGTAGACCGCCGACAGGTAGCACAGCTCGGTGGAGTGATAGGCGCTCATCGAGTGGCTGCCCTTGAGCCGTTCGTTGCCCAGCAGATAGGGCAGGCCGTTGGCCAACACGTTGAAGTAAACGCCCCCGTCATCGTGATCCAGGAAAAAGGCGTTATAGAAAGCCGCCGCCTCGCGGCCGTGTTGCTGGTAGTCCTCGCCGTTCAGGCAGCCTTGCAGGATCAGGTAGGCCAGGATCGACTGCTCCTGTTGCCACCAGGCCTTGCGGTCGTGCCAGACGAAGCGGTGGGCTTCCTCGCCCGGAGCCAGCACGCGTTCGACCACGTCATACCAGCCGCCACGGATCCGGTCGGAACCGACGGCGGGCATCAGTTGGGCGATCTTTTCGGCCAGCGCCACATAGTCGGCGCTCGGACGAATGCTGTGGATGCGCATCAGGTTCCAGGCAATCTTGAGATTGTGTCCGACCACCGCGCGGTTCTGCTGCCAGCCCCAAGTGGTGTCGGGGCTCCAGTCCTCGTGGAATCGCTCCTGGACAAAAGGCGAATGTTCGTAGTCCGGAAAATACTTGACGATGGTGTCGGCGGTATAAGCCAGGAAATCAGCGTATTTGTCCTCGCCCGTGGCCAGCCAGAGGTTGATGAGGTAGGCCGGGGCGTGATCGCCCACCGAGTTCCAGTTCTTTCTGGCCCGGTTGTTGCCCTTGTCCAGTAGCGGCGAACGGGGATCCAGGCCGATCGGGTCGATGTGGGAGAAGTACCCGCCTTTGTCGTGATCCTTGTAGTACTTGTCAAACAGTTCGATGGTTTTTTCGGTGTCGTACAGGATGCGCGGGTCGCCGGTGATGCGATAGGTTTGGGTCGGGCCGGCCAAGGCGTAGATCTGCTCGTACATGGGAAGCGAATCGTAGTCGTCCCCAAACTCCGAGGTCAGCAGCTTTTGTTCGCGGTCGCCGGAAACTTTGACCCCGTGATACCAGTAGATCAGGTTTTCGTCCGCGTCGAAGAAGCGCATGTGGTCGCGCAGGTATTTCGTGCCTTTCTCGGCGGCCTCCAGAAAGCTTTCCTCACCGGTGAGCATGTAGGCCGAGGCCATGCCGTAAACCATGCGGGAAATGGTGTCGGTTTCCTGAAGGTAATCGCCTTTCTTGCCGCCCGCCAGGTGCAGAATGGTGCGGTAGTTGCGATAGTCGATGGACTGGTTGGGATAGTTGAATTGCCAGCGCAGGTAGCTGTTGGCAATGGAACGGATCTGCTTGATCCACCAATCCGGCTCCTCGTGGCGGTAGTGACCGGGGCCATCTCCCGGAAAGACCATCGATTTGACCTCGACCCGCAATGCTCCGGCCTGGGGATAGAAAACGCAGTAGGCGTAAACCTGCTGGCCCGGTTGAAGCATGTCCTGAATGCGCGCCGTGCAGTCCTGATAGGACTCTTCGAGGTTCTGGGTAATGCGGGCGTATGTGGTGGGCGTGAGATAAACCTGGAACTCACGGTCGTCGCTGGTTTTGAGTTTGAAATTGCCAGCGGCGCGATCAACCTGGGTGACGTAGCCGGCAATGGTGTCTGAATAGGTATATCTTTGTACTTCCATTGTTTATCCTCATCAATTCGGTGAAAATCCGGGTGCGACCCCAATAATCCCAGCACTGTAGTCAAGTATAGATGGGGTTGTCAGGTGGTCAACCAAGTGGCGCAGGCGGCGATTTGATTTTTGATCGTCAACCCGCATCGCGCTCGAGCCGCGACGTGTGGACCACCCTGATGGTTGTTGGGAAACGCTCTCTGTTCGAGGAACCACCATGCCCATTGACAGCCAACAACTCATGATCCTGTTCGGCCAATTGGGTATCGAGACCACGACCGTCGAGCATCCGCCGCTGCGCACTATCGAAGACAGTCGGCGCCTGCGCGGCAACTTGCAGGGCGGACATGCCAAGAGCCTGTTTCTTAAAGACAAAAAAGGTTGGTATTGGCTGTTGACCGCGTTGGAGCAAACACGGATCGACCTGCGGGTCGCGGCGTCCCTGCTGCAAGCGCCGCGCTTTTCGTTCGCAAATGAGGAGGAGCTCGGCCGGTTTCTGGGAGTCGTTCCCGGAGCGGTGTCTCCGCTCGCGGCCGTGAACGACGTGAATGGCCGCGTCCGTGTGGTCCTGGACCAGCGCGTGCTCGATGCCGACCTTCTGAATTGCCACCCGCTCAGGAACGACCGCACGACCATGATCGCCACGGCCGATCTCCTGAAATTTCTCGACGGGGTCGGGCATCCCCCGCGCATCATTCATCTTCCCGATTGAACCGCCCAGGGCGGGTGGCCCGGCCTCCGCCGGTGGTTGCCGATTACGACTTCAGGCGGTGGCGCCGGTTTCGCCGGCCACTTCGGGCGCCGAGGAAACTTCGGTGCCGGCGGGACCGCGCCAGCGCAGCGCCAACAGGGTGATGTCATCGCTTTGCGGATAGCCGTCCACGAAGGATCGGACCGAGTTCATGACGCCGTCGATGATGGTGTGAGCGGAACACTCGCGGCATACCGGAGCCAAGGCATCGTTCAGGCGCGTCGCCGTAAACATCTCGTGCCGGACGTTCATCGCCTCGGTAACCCCGTCGGTGTAAATCACCAGACCTTCGCCAGGCAGCAGCCGGATGACCTCCTCCTGATAAATGGAATCGGCGAAGAAGCCGAGCACCAGCCCACCTTTTTTCTTCTCGATTACTTCCGCGCCGCCGCTGCGCCGCAACGCAAAAGGCAGTTCGTGGCCGCCGTCGCTGCACGTAATCTCGCCGGTGCGCAGGTTCAGAATACCGGCGAAGACCGTGACAAACATGCCTTCCGGATTATTCTGGCACAGGGCTTTGTTGACCCGTTCCATGATGCGGCCGACCGAAGCGGAGTCTCGCCGCGCCTCCACGGTGAACAGGGTTTTGGTGACCGCCATGAACAGCGCGGCCGGAACGCCCTTGTCCGACACGTCGCCGATCAGGAAAAACAGGCGGTGCTCGTCGAGCAGGAAGAAATCGAACAGGTCGCCGCCCACCGCCTTCGCCGGCTCCAGCACCGCGTGCAGGTCGCACTCGGCATGATTCGGCAACACGAAAGAGTTGGGTAGCATGCCCATCTGGATGCCGCGCGCCGCAGACAACTCGCCTTCGATGCGTTCCTTGGCCACCGTCGTGGCCTTGAGGTCGGCGATATAGGCCTTGAGGGTGGTTACCATCGAGTACAGCGCGCCACCCAGGTAGCCGACCTCATCGTTGCGGTTCTCGGATACCTTGAGCAGTTCCGCGTGAATTTCCTGGTCGGCGTCGAAGTTGCGTTCCACCAGGCGACGGGTCTGTACGGTAAGGCGGGCCAGCGGCTTGACCATGCGGTTGAGGAAGGGTAGCGCCAGAGCCATGCCCAACAGCAGCAGCAGAACGGTCAACCCGCCACCGATGGTCAGCAAAGCATGAAGTTCCGCTCGCATGTCAACGGGTAGACGCATGAGCGCCGCCCCATCGGGCAAGCCGTCCACGCCGAAAATGGGCGCTGCGACGTACAACAACGCGTGTTTGAACAGTACGTTGTGGACCCCACTATTTTCAAGATGCGAAGCAGGTGCGCTGTTCTTGATGACCTTCTCGACGATGCCACGCTCGGTGGCGGTCAGCGCGGTAGTTTTATCGATGCCTTCGGCGGACGTGACGGCCAATGGCTGGAGGGCTTCGTCAAACACCCAGATCGTGTCGATCAGTGCTGCGGCCATGACGGTTTCCGTCATCCGTTTGAGGCCGATGCTTTTGATAATCTGGCTGTCGCGGTCGAGCAGGCGGGCGATCAGGACCATGCCGCTGCGATCCGGCAGGGCCACCCCGCCATAGTACAATGGGCGACCATCCCGCCGAAGGTGCTGACCCTCGGTGAAGACGTTGAACTCTCGTCCCTCCAGCAGCGATTGGAAGGCCGGTTGCCGGGTCAGACCGGAATCGACGGCAATGGCGGCATCAATATCGTCGAGCGACCAGAAAATCGGAACGCCACGGGTGTCGGTCACCCAAATCTCCGGGATTTTATTGCGGGCCGCGATGCCGCGCAGGGCGCGATTGATTTCCCGCGTGGAGGCTTTACGCTTCCGCGCAATTTGTATCAAATTGGAGATGATGTCGGCTTGAGCCTGTACGTCATCGCCGACAATCCCCTCGATGGCGACCGGTACTTGCCGGATGAAGCTGATGGACTGGGCGAGCAACTGGGCTACCAGTGTGCCGTCCCGCTCGGTTCGCTCCAGGACGGACTGCCAGGAGATATAGGCGAACACTCCGGCAGCACTCGGATAGCCGATGGCGATAATCAGCATGACGAGGAGGAAAAGCCGATGGCGCAGGGTCATGGCGCGACCCTACTTGAGCCAGATGATGGCAGCGGCCAGTCGCTGGGCCACGGCATAGTCCAGGGGGAAATAGATGACCCCGCGCGGTCCGAACCAGCGCTCGTAGATCTCGATGTAGGGCCCCCGGAATTCGTCGACTCCGTCGAAGAGTTCCACAAACGTGCGGTTGACGAAGTCGCGCCATTCGGAGTCGTTTTGTGGCAGGATGCAGGCCATCGATTCGTAGGATAACGCCTCGGTTCGCGGCAACAGGACGACCTTGCTTTTGAGCGGGCTTTTTTCCACCTTGGCGCGTAGTACGATGCCTATGTTGGATAATCCGTCGATCTCCCCGCGCTCGAACAAGGCGAAGCCGACATCCATGTTCGGCACTTCAACGATCGCCGCATCGGGCACATGCTCGGTGAGAATGCCAGCGGTCGTCGTGCCGACGGCGACGCCGATGCGCTTGCCGCGCAGACCCTCAAGCCGCAGGGCGGTGGTGCGCAGTGTCATGATGCGGGTGCCGTTGCCAAAAAAAGGTATCGAGAAATCCACGGGGACTTCCCGCTCCCATGTGGGTGTAGCGATGCCGCATTGGATATCGATGGCGGCGTTGGCCACCATTTCCATACGGTCGCTCGCCGTGGTCGGGATCAGCTTCATTTCAATCGGACGGCCGAACCGTTGCTCGAGCCGCTTGTGGATTTCGCGGAGCAGATCGACCGAGAACCCGACCAGTTGCCCTTTTTTGTCGCGGTAGGCAAAGGGCAAGGCGTCCGCGCGGGTTCCGGCGTTGAAGACGCCAGTGTTGTTGATGCGGTCGAGAACGTGCTCCGCCCATACCATTCCCGGCGCGGCGAAGGCCAGCAGCGCCGCCGCAGTCACCCGTGGCAGGCAACCGCAGAGAATCATGGCTATCTGTTTCAAGGATTCCCTCATTATTCGCCACTCTTTTGCGATGACGCCGCGCTGACGCGTGCCAGCAGGCGTTTTTTGACATGACCCATAGCCCAGTTCAGTGGAAAACAAAATACAAAGAAATAGCATATGGCGTAAGCGTAAACCCAGAGCATGGTTTCATCACCGCCTACTGCGGCAATGATGATGTTGCAACGAGATACGATTTCACCCACGCCGATGACCGAAGCGGTGCTCGACGCCATCACGATGATCAGCAGGTACATGGTCCAACTCGGAATGAACAGCAGCGCGGCCGCATGATTGTGGTCTCGCCAGTGTTGCCAGGCGACAAAGAGATTGTCGGAGACAAACCCCACCACGGCCACCGAGAGGGCCAGCGCGGCCTTGAGCCAAGCGGGAAAGACGTGGATCTGGCCTGAAATCTCGAATTCCGCCGGAATAAGAAAGGCCAGGTAAAACAGGAAAACGAAGGTTGGGATATTGCGCGTCAGTTCGGTGACGACGAGGCTTGTATGCGCGAGGGATTTCCGCCCGGACAGGCGCAACCGCGCCAGTACCGCGCCGAGCACGGTGCCGATGGCCATGGCTACCAGCGAGATCAGGATGTTCCACATGAAGCCGCCCGCGAGGAACGGCGTCCACGCCAGCAATGTCCCCACGATTTCAGCGGCCGCCATGCTGGAGCATCCTGCGCTCAAGGTAGTTGAAGATGCGGACGACGCCCATCACCAGCAGGAAATACGTGATCATCAGCACGTTCATCATGATCGCGGGGCTGCCCTGTTCGGCCACGATGGCGGTGGAGGCCGAGACGAGTTCCGGTACGGCGATGACGCTGGCCATGCCCGTCGCTTTCACAACATTGACCAGCGAGGCAACGACCGGCGCGTAGGCGAGGCGCAGCACCCGCGACAGGCTGCGCCAGCCCAGCGCAAAGCCGGGTTCCTGGTGTTTGAGCACGGCGCTCGCCTCGAGCAGGGCAACCACGATGGCGCAACCGGTATAGGTCGAAAGGCAGAAGATGGCGATGACGGAGCCGTCGAAGGTCCACCCGATCCGGGTTACGACAATGTGACCAACACCGAAAAAGACCAGGTAAATCAGCAGCAGGGGGGGCGTCATCCGGCCGATGGCGGCCGACAATTGTACCAAGCCGCGAAGGAAGGGGATGCCCGATTCGGCGACCAGCGCCCCGAGGCAGCCCACGAGCAGACTGCCCGCGATGGAGGCCAGCATCAGTTGCAGCGTCATCCAGAGGCCGTCAAGGAAGAGGTCGCGATCGTAGACGTCGTAGAGGATCGTCAGGTTGAGTCCGGTCTGTTCCTTGATCAATAGACCAACGTGGTACAGACCGGCGACATCGGTGGAGGTCAGCAGGAGCTTGTTCCGGCACTCGGCCGGCCATTCGCCTCGGGCCAGACGGGTACAAACCGGATCGCCGCCGGGACGGGCGCGGGTCCAGAGTTCGTGCGCGTCGGCCAGGAACCGGTTCGGCTTGATGCCCCAATGCTTCTCGGTTTCGATCAGCCAGCCGTTGCGATGCCAGTCGGCGATCGTATCGGAGAGGGCGCGCTCGAGTTGGGATCCCTGTTCCTGGGCAGCGATGGCCATGGCCCAGGGCGAGACCATCGTCGAAGGCAGCGGCGTCCCGTACCCGTAGTTCGCCCATTCCGGATCGTTCAGGATACCCGCGATGCCGGTGTCGTCGTACAGCCAGGCGACGCATCGTCCGTCGCGTAGGGCCAGTCTGGTGTCGCGCGTGCCGTTGAAGACTTGCAGATCAAGCAGAAAGCGCTGGGCCATCGGTCGATTGAAGTACGCGCCTTGAGTGGCGCACACTTTTTTGCCGCGCAAATCGGCCCAACCGGACAGCCGGCTGCCGGGGAGCGCCACGACCGTTACCCCGCTGGCGTAGTAGTTGGGCTCGATGAGGGTGGCGATCTGTCGGCGTTGCGGAGTGTCGCCCAAGGTGGCGATGACCACGTCGATGGCGCCCTCTTCGAGCTTTTGCAGGCGGTTGGTGGAACTCACGGCGACGAGCTGCAAGCGGACGTCGAGGCGGCGGGCGAGTTCGGCGGCGAGATCCGGTTCGAAGCCGATGAGCCGACCGTTGGCGTCCAGCATGCCGAACGGCGGATAGTCGGACTTGACGCCGACGACCAGGGTTCCACGCTTCTGGATCAGGTCGAGTCGGTCGGCCAGTGCCTCCCGACCGCCCAGAATGGCGATCAACGCTAGCACGCAAACAGCATGCAATATCGGACGGCTGCCCATGGGCTGGCCTATCCCGGCAAGCCGGGGTCGGGGGCATGAGAGGCCCGCGCGACCCGATCCGGCTCGGACGCAACCTCCGCCACGGCAAGGAAACCGTAGGCGTAGCGCAGCGGCATGATGGCGGCCAACAGGCGGTCGATCTTGCGCAAGGGCGTCGACCTGACGACGCTGCTCTCCGGGAGAACACTCTCGGCGCCCACATGGATCGGGCGGAATCCCTGTTGCTCGAGTTCCAGCACGAACTCTTCAATAGCGTATAAATGGTAGTACATTTTTACCACCATATTATCGGCTATCCGTTCGTAAAGAATGTCGCCCGGTTCAAGATGTCCCTCTCGCGCCAAGCGCCGTGCCATGGCTTGCTGCTTGAAAAAACGGCGCGCGGCGTTGGGCACTGTAACGATGATCCGGCCCCCGGGTCGCAGCAGGTTTCGGAGGGTCGCAAGCGTTTCCTGGCGAAGCACGCGGGGGAAAATGTGCCCGAGTACCCCGAACATCAGGATCGCCAGGTCGAAACCCTCGTCCCGGCCCATCGTGTCGGTCAGGACCGACAGATCGCCGAG
>JBATDL010000373.1:0-3060 GCA_049663445.1 Candidatus Competibacter sp. | reverse complement strand
CCGGCCAGCGCCGCAGCACCTCGTCGCGGGCGGGCGCGGCGATCCGCACCCAGGGCGCGATATAACCTTCGCCCTCGTCATTTTCACCGTAGCCGTCCAACAGGGCGCTAATGCCGCCACAGTGCGAATGACCGAGCACGATGATGTTATGGACGTGCAGGTTGCAAACCGCGAACTCCAGGGCAGCGCTGGTGCCGTGATAGCGGCCGGTGGTTTCGTAGGGCGGCACCAGGCTGGCGACGTTGCGCACCACGAACAAATCGCCGGGCGCGGAATCGGTGAGGATGGCGGGATCCACTCGGGAATCGCTACACCCGATCAACAAAGTACCGGGGGTTTGCCCCTGCATCGCCAGTCGGTTGAATAGCTCCCGGTTCGGTTCGAAGCTCTTGACGCGAAAACGCTGGAAACCTTTCAGCAGTTCGTGGATGTCGGACATGGGGGGGTCACTGCGGTGGCTTGGGTTCGCGCGCATTATACCCCGCCATGGTCGAAGAACCTTCCGCCTGTTGCTCCATCGTCAGCCGCGCCACCCAGGCGTTGCTGGCGCCCGCCGTGACGCCCTGCACCCACTGGGGAAATAGTCCGCCGACCAGCACCAGCAGCCCCAACACGCCGGCCACCAGCAACTCGCGCGGCCGCAGATCCAGAGCGGACGCCAGTTCGGGACTGGCCACCGGTCCCAGGAACGCGCGCTGGAAGAAACCCAGAAAATAGGCGGTGCTCAGGATCACGCCACCCAGCGCCACCAGCGCCAGGCCGGGAGACACCTGCATAATCCCGAGCAGGATCAGCAGTTCGGCGACGAAGCCGTTGGTCCCCGGCAAGCCGATGGACGCCATTCCCAGCAGCAGAAAGAAGGCGGCGAACAGCGGCAGCGGGCCGACCAAACCGCCCAAGCTGGCCAGATCGGTCGAGCCCAGCCGATGATGCAGGAACCCGGCGAGGAGCATGAGGCCGCCCGCGACTACCCCGAAATTGAGCAATTGGAAGATCGCTCCTTGCACCCCCTGGCTGTTCATGACGGCGATACCCAAGATCACCAGTCCGACATGGCTGACGCTGGAGAAGGCCAGCATCTTGCGGAGGTTGGACTGCCGCAGCGCCACCAGCGCCCCATAGAGCGCGCCGAACCCACCCAGCACCGCCATCAGCCAGAAGCATTCGCGCGCCGCCGTTGGGGCCAGCGGCAAGGCAAAGCGCAGGATGCCGAACGCACCGAGCTTGAGCCCCACCAGCAGTGCGCTCAAACCCACCGGTCCCTCCCGTAACACGGTCGGCAACCAGGTATGAAATGGAAACAGCGGGGCTTTGACGGCAAAGCCGAAAAACAGCAGCAGAAAAACGATGGTCTGTGTCTGGGTAGGCAGCGGCTGTCCGAGCAGGGTCAGGTAGTCGAACGACAGTCCGTCAGGAATCGACGCGCCCACGGCGCCGGCGTGATGGAGCCCGAGCAACAGGATGGCGAACAGCAACGGGATGCCACCGGTCAGCATGAACAGGGTGTATTTGATCGCGGCGAAGCGTCGTTCCGGGCCGATGCCCCACAGGCTGATCAGGAAATAGATCGGCACCAGGGTCAGTTCCCAGAACAGGAAGAACAGCACTAGATCCAGGGCGCAAAACACGCCCATGGTGACGCCTTCCAGCGCCAGCAGCAGGGCGAAGTACAAGCGGGGCAAGGTCCGAATGCTGGTCCAGGATGCCAGAATGACGGCGCAGAACAGCAGCGCGGTCAGCGGCGGGAACAGAGCGGAAATACCGTCGATCCCGAGTAGATACTGGACGTTCAGACTGGGAATCCACACCGCCCGCTCCATTAGCTGCATCCCGGCGTCTTCCGGCCGCAGCGCGGCCAGCATCACCAGCGACAGGGCCAGTTCCAGAACGGCGCCGGCCAGCGCCCAGACCCGCACGGTACGGCTCTCGCGCAGGAACGGCAGCACCAGCGCCCAGACCAGCGGTAGCAGGATCAAGAGGCTCAGGATTGGGATGCCGATTGGATCGGCGGTGGACAGAGGTTCAGGGCTTATCATGACGGCATCGAAAATGGCTTAGCTTGCATTATATGGCCCCAGAAAGCGCATACCGTTGAAGTGGATGAGGTGCGATGGGGCATCCGCGACCCATACCTCGGTTTCCCAAGCGATTTCACCCAGGTATCGGCTCATGAGGGCACGATTCGGAAAAGCGGTCACATAGACCAGCCCGGCTTTTGATCTCGCGAACAATTGAGCCAACTCGGCATGCCGCTTGCCATCGACCGGCCCATGACTCGTTACGGACTCAACCAGCAGCAACCAATTGCGCTCGGTGAAGTGCAGCACCACATCGGGCATCTTGCCATGCGTATCAACCTGTACGCCTAAATCGGCTAACAAAGCAGTATCAAAATAGCCCCATTTGTCGCCGGTGTCCCCGGCATAGATCAATACACTGTCGGGTGCGAAGCGTGGCTCGAAGTCTTCGATGATCGCCCGGATCAATTTGCTATGTTCGCCGGGACTGAGGATGATTTGCCTGCCTCGCGCGATTCGCACCGGGATGCGGTTCTGCTCGCGTTCCTTGGCATACTTGGCGGTTAGCGTCTCACGCTCCGCCAGATAGTCCGCCAATTTTTTGTGCCATGCTTTCGTGCCGAAGTTGCGTAGCAACTCCAATGCCGCAGGCTCGATTTGGTAAACAGCTTTTGGGCTGTTCACCGGACGATTGGGCTGGTCTGGGTTATAGAGCGCGATTCCAGCATCCATAAACTGATGCATGGTTTGGCGGCGCACTGTTTCGCGCGTGTTCGGCGCATACTCTTTCCGATAGTGCTCTCGCGCCCAATCCATGATCGGCGTAATACCCATCAGTGGGTTTTCTACCAACACCCATTTTTTCTTGGGTGTCAAATTTAAAAATGCCAGCAAGCATAAAGCCGAGCGTTCATTTTGCTGCGCACGAGGCAGACCGAGTGAAATAAGAATCTGATTCGCTTCGGCGATACGTTTATGATTGTGATTGGTCATGCGATCAGGCTTTCCAATCGTGCATCGATCATGGTCTGGGTCAGTTCGC
>JBATDL010000372.1:0-2109 GCA_049663445.1 Candidatus Competibacter sp. | reverse complement strand
GCAGAAAGGCGTGCATCGCCAGTTCCCCGGCGGTCACCACGCAGGCGATCACCATGACGAATACCGGACTCCGCACCTCTGGCCGCACCAGATTGCGGATCAGCGACACCGCCACGTTGGAAGTCAGCAGCACCAGCGTGGTCGCCAAGCCGAGCCCCAAGCCGTTGACCACCGAGTTCGACACCGCCAGCAGCGGGCATAAGCCCAGCAGCGCCACGAAACCCGTGTTCTGGGTCCACACGCCGTCCTTGAGAATCTTCCCATAGCCCGTTTCGCTCATGATAGCTCCTCTCTCACAGATCGCTCCCCGCGCCCTCGACTCATTTCAGGGGTGGGGAGACTGGCTGACCGTCTTTGCATCAACCACCGGGGCAAATAATTGCTCGCGGTGGGTCTGGACGTACTCCAGAAACTTATGGGTGGCTTTAACCACCGCGCGTGGGGTAATGGTCGCGCCGGTGAACTGGTCGAACGCGCCCCCATCCTTTTTGACCTTCCATTGTTCCGGCATTGGGTCGGTCAGCGAGCGACCGGTAAACGCCAGAATCCACGGCGAGCGCCGCTCGTCGATGGCGTCACCCAAACCGGGGGTTTCCTTGTGCGCCAGCACCCGCACCCCGGCCAGGGTCCCGTCGGCATACACCCCGACCAGCAGTTGAATCGGCCCGCTGTAACCGTCCGGTGCGGTCGGCGTGGCAAACAACGCCACCGGCTGGCCATTACGGCGTGCCCGGTAGACGGTCACCGGCTGATCGGTGCCCAACCATTCCGGCGCCACCACATCGATGTAATCCTCGATCACGCGATTATCGTAGCGCTCGGCCGGAACCAGCCGGTTCAGGCTCGCTTCCAGCGCCGCCCGGTTAGCCGCCGCGATGATGTCCTTGGTGCTGCTATGGGTCACGGCAACCAACCCGGTGCCAACCACGGCGAAGCCGGTCAGAATCAGAGCGGCGATCCCCATGCTGCGCGCGACGGTTTTCATCCGCGTCGCGCTCCAAACACCCGAGTTTGGGTATATAGATCGATGGTGGGCGCGGCGATATTCATCAGCAGCACCGAAAACGCCACCCCGTCGGGATAACCGCCAAACGCCCGGATGACGTAGATCAGTACACCGATCCCTGCCCCGTAAATCAACCGGCCGCGCGGCGTGGTGCTGGCCGTAACCGGGTCGGTGGCGATAAAGAAGGCGCCGAA
This sequence comes from Candidatus Competibacter sp., assembly GCA_049663445.1. Classification (GTDB taxonomy): domain Bacteria; phylum Pseudomonadota; class Gammaproteobacteria; order Competibacterales; family Competibacteraceae; genus Competibacter. The sequence goes on along the minus strand of JBATDL010000372.1, from coordinate 909 downwards.
GATCGCCGCGCCGCTCCAGACGTGAAACCAGGGTGGTGCGTAGTGCTGAGGGTCAACCAGGTAGAACACGGTGGCAATCGTCGCCAGCCCGCCCAGCATCCCGGCCGGAATCCGCCAGTCGGCGGCACGGGTATAGACCAGCCACAGCCCGCCCGCCAGAAAACCCAGCGCCGCCCATTCCCAACCGCTGCCGGACACGATACCGAACACCGGGCTGTTGCGGATCTCGGTCACCGTCAAACCCAGGCTCAATTGGGTGCGTAACACATCAAGCGGCGTCGCGCCGGTCAGTCCGTCCGCGACGAGACGCCCCGCGCCGCCGAAAATGATCTCCAGCGTGTCCGGCAGGCTCAGCGCGTGCGCTTGCCCAATCCCGTGAGGAATCAGCCAGGTGCTCATCTCGCGCGGAAATGAGACCAACAGCACCACGTAGCCGACCATGGCCGGATTGAAGGGGTTATAGCCCAGGCCGCCGTAGAGGTGCTTGGCGACCACGATGGCGAAGGCGACGCCCAAGACCGTCAGCCACCACGGCGCCAGCGGCGGCAACGCCGCCGCCAGCAACCAAGCGGTAACTACGGCGCTAAAGTCACCCAGATGTAAGGCCAGCGGTTTGCCGCGCGCCGCCAGCATCAGCGTTTCCGCCGCCAGCGCCACCCCGGTGGCAACCGTCAGATTGACCAGCACGCCCCAACCGAAAAACCAGGCCAGCGCCGCGACGCCGGGCGCCATCGCGTACAGCACCCGGCGCATCACCTGGCCGATACTGGTTTCGCGCAGAATGTGAGGAGAAGTCGCCGTCTTAAAACGCATGGCCGTTCAGCCTCCCCGCTCGGCGCTGTCGGGGATGACCGCGACCGGGGACTGTGGCGCATTGTCCGATGCGGTGGCCCGGCTCGGCCGGGCACG
>JBATDL010000371.1:0-4197 GCA_049663445.1 Candidatus Competibacter sp. | reverse complement strand
AATCAGACCATCAAGAATTCCGGTCTGGTGACCGTGTGGGCACGCTCTACCTCACGGGATAACGAGCAGTCCACCCGTTTGTGTCGTCCCGCCGATAGCAGCAAAGGTGCAAAAACCATGCTGCCAGGAGATAAGGCAGTCTGCGATTTACACGACTGGAAGATCTGATACCAAGAGAGTTTGACGTCTGTTTTGCCGCAGGCTGGAATGAAGCATGGTGAGATGCCATTGAAAATAGCGGTTTTTTTCGCCAAATGCTCCACCCAGCCTGCACATTCAAAAAACCGCCGGGAAAAGGCCCGGATATTCCGTCGGGCGTGCCGCGCCGGTACTCGGACCTGATCGCGCGGTATGGACTGGTGATTCGGGACATATTTCGTCTATTGTTACGAGCGACGGCAGGGTTGATGCGATCCGTGATCGACCTGTTGGATGTGGCGCTGGAGACCCTGGATTACCGTGCATCTAGCCGACGGGCGGCGGCGTTGACGGTCCCCCGATCGGACAGCACGCGAGTGGGTCCCCTACCATGTCGTGATCGACACCACCGGCTTGAAGGTGTACGGCGACGCATGGAACCGGCGCCGGTGCGGTGGCGTGGTCATCTGTGGTCGATGGGCGGACCCATCCACGCACTGCCCTCATTGGTGACCGTCAGCAACACGGTTTCAAGGCGTGGAAAACCAACGGCGGTTACCATCGCTGCGGTCTGGCTGAAACGGCCTTATTCCGCCTCAAAACCCCGATGGTCACTTGAACAACCGCCGCTTCGACACCCAAGCCCTTCACCTATGCTTGCCCCGCCGCTATGCATGTCATGACTCGGCTGGGCGGACATGCCCGATACCGTCGTGACTGGTTAAACCCACACTCCAGCAGTCAACTTCTTCCCGCATTCGATTTATGCAATAAAGCCGCAAATAGAGCCAAACTTCGTATTGACTGGGAGAAATAGCGCCATATCAAATCCGTATCTACCCCAAGAGAGGTGATTCCCATGACCAATACTCACAAGCGCGGCATTGACGTCCTGCAAGATCCCACGCTCAACAAGTCGACCGCCTTCACCGAAGCCGAGCGCCAGGCATTGGGTCTGGTGGGGCTGGTTCCGGATGTCACGGAGTCGGAAGACATCCAACTGAGTCGCGTCTTGCTGCAACTCAGTCACAAACACACCGATCTTGATCGCTACATTTACCTCGTCAATCTACTCGACCACGACGAAACCCTGTTCTACCGGACGATCATGTCCGATCCAGCGCGGTTCCTGCCCATCATCTATGACCCGACCATTGGCGAGGTCTGCCTCAAGTTCGGACACATCTTTCGTGGACCCAGGGGCATGTATTTGTCGATCAAGCGCCGGGGAACGGTGAAGGAGTTGTTGCGCAACTGGCCCGTCAAGGATGTCCGGTTCATCTGCGTCACGGACGGCGGACGCATCCTCGGCTTGGGCGATCTCGGCGCCAACGGCATGGGGATTCCCATCGGTAAGTTGCAGCTCTACACGGCGGCGGCGGGGGTGCCGCCCGAGGGATTGCTGCCCATGTATCTGGACGCGGGAACCAATAACGAGCAGTACCTGAACGATCCGCTGTACCTGGGTTTACGAGAAGCACGACCGTCCACCGCCGATCTTTATGCCTTCGTGGACGAATTCGTCGAAGCCGTGCAGGAGGTGTTTCCCAAGTGCTGCATCCACTTCGAGGACTGGACCGGCGTCGATGCGGTGCATCTGCTGCAACGCTACCGCGACCACTACTGTGTCTACAATGACGATGTGCAGGGTACGGCGGGCATCACCCTGGCTGGGATGATCAACGCGACCAAGCTCAAGGGCACGCGACTGAAGGACGAGAAGTATCTGTTCCTGGGCGCGGGCTCGGCCGGTATCGGTCTGGCCAACCTGCTCTGTTCCGCCCTCGCCGCCGAAGGCATGACGCTCACTGACGCTCAGTCTCGGGTGCACATGGTCGATGTCAAGGGCCTGCTTGAATCGACCCGCAGCGATTTGGTGGATTTCCAGCAGCCCTATGCGCACCCGCACCCGCCGACCAAGGACTTCGTCGCCGCGATCAAGAGCATCAAGCCGACGACGATCATTGGTGTCAGCACGATCGGCGGCGCCTTCACCCAACAGGTCGTCGAGACCATGGCGCAGGTGAATGAGCGCCCCGTGATTCTGGCGCTGTCGAACCCAACCGAACATGCGGAGTGTTCGGCCGAGCAAGCCTACACATGGTCGAAAGGTCGGGCGATCTTCGCGGCCGGGGTGCAGTTCCCACCTGTCCACCTCGATGGCCAAACCTTTCTACCGGGACAGGCGAATAACTTCTACATCTTCCCGGCGGTGGGCATGGCCATCTACGCCACACAGGCCAAGCGGGTCAGTGACGAGATGTTCATCGAGGCCGCAAGAGCTGTTGCGGACCAGGTGCCGGATGCACTGTTGAAACAGGGGCTGCTTTATCCGCTACAAGCGAATATTCTCGAAACGGAGATCAAGACGGCAATCCGGGTTGCCACGTTGGTATTCGATAGCGGGCTGGCGCGAGTCGATCGTCCGATCGACATGGAGGCGTTCATTCGTGGCCATGTCTACCAGCCGGAGTACAAGAAGCTCGCTTGAGAGCATCGGTCACGACGCCGACCGGCCACCGGAGCGGCGAAAGTGCCGCACGGTGGTGAAAGCGGATAGTGCTCGTGTGCTGCCGCTAAACGCCGCGCTTGAACAGCCGCGCCGATCCATCTCGAAGCGCTTGTTAGGCATCCTCTCAATCACATACGCTTCCGTAAGAGTATTAGATAACCACCAGCGGTCGCGTCCCTGACTTTCAAATACGAATAGGTTCCATCGGCTTCTCTAAAATGAACGCGCTCCCATTCCTCTAGATCTACACGCTCAGCCTCGCGTTTAGCTGAAGCCCAGCGGACTTTATAGCCCTGTTCATTCAACTGAGATGTAATCCCAGATTTATCTGCATACGCCAATGTCACCCATTTGTCTGAAATAGAAGTCGGGCTTGGTCTCGCAGACTTACCGATACTTGCGAGTGCTTGATATTCAGCGCATTCTTTCCATTCTCGTAATATCTCAACAGAGAAGTGAAGTGGATCGTTATCGACTAACTTTGCACAATTTTGGCAAAGCCAGATTGCGTTCTCAGCACTCGCCCGCTCGGTTGAGCTCTGGCTCGCGTCATAACGCGGACCTTCGGGGGACGCGGCAGCAATATGTGCCGCCACTCCGATATTCAACGCTTTAAAAACATCCTCCTGGGGCCCAGATGTAAATGCACAGCATTGCGGATTGCTGCAAAGAAGGTTGACACGGTTGGCGACATTCCGCTTTGTTTCCGCTGAAAACTCATCTCGACTTGATTGAGGCATATTGTTTCTTTGGCCTAACGGGGCGGCGTATAAGCCGCGAGGGCGAAAAAGCCGAAGGCGTTGACGGCCAATGTCGGCTTGATTCGCGTGATTATGCGACTGCGAAAATGAATTCGATGGCGGCGTTCAAGCCCACCTCCAGCTTGGGCCGGGAAATCGCTACCTCTTTTCTTCAAGCTTGGCGCGTTCCCACAACCCATCCATCTCCGCCAGCGTCGATTCCGCCGGAGTCCGGCCTTTCTCCATCAGCCAGCTTTCGATTTGCCGAAATCGGCGTTCGAATTTGGCATTGGTGCCTCTCAACGCCGCCTCGGGGTCGAGATGGAGGTGGCGGGCCAGATTGGCGACCGCGAACAGCACGTCGCCCAGTTCGTCGGCCAGCCGTTCCGGCGCGGCGTCGCTGGCGATTTCGTGGCGGATTTCGCCAATCTCTTCCGCGATCTTGGCCAGCACCGGTTCCAGTGCGCCCCAGTCGAAGCCGACCTTGGCGGCCTTCTTTTGCAGCTTGACCGCTCGGGTCAAGGCCGGCAGTGCCAGCGGGACGCCATCCAGCGCGCCGGTCGGCGGCGCGGTTTTTTCGGCCGCCTTGATCCGTTCCCAGGCGGCGGTTTGCTCGGCGGCGTCGGCGTAGCGCTCGTCGCCGAAGACGTGCGGGTGGCGACGCGTCATCTTGTCGGCGATGCCGCGCGCCACATCGCCGAAATCGAACCGCCCTTCCTCGCGAGCGATTTGGGCGTAGAACACCACCTGAAACAACAGATCGCCCAGTTCGTCACGCAATTCCGCCCAATCCTCGCGGGCGATGGC
>JBATDL010000370.1:0-1700 GCA_049663445.1 Candidatus Competibacter sp. | reverse complement strand
GTGCGGGCCAGCGCGCCGGTCGCGGCAATGCCGCCGAAAAACGGCGCCACGACGTTACCGATGCCCTGTCCGATCAGTTCGGCGTCGGGATCGTGCTTGGTGCCGGTCATGCCGTCGGCTACCACCGCGCACAACAGCGATTCAATAGCGCCCAGCAGGGCGATCGCCATCGCCGGACCCAGCAGATCCTTGATCAATCCCAGCGACAGCCCTAACACTGGTCCGTCCGGGCCGGGCAGTTGCCACGGCAACCCGAAGCTCGGCAGGAACGGCGGAATACCCGGCAAGGTTTCCCCGCCCAACACATAGCTGAACCGCGACGCGATGGTGGCGACTTCGAAACCGTCCACGGTTCGACCGAGCAACCAAGCCAGTACGGTAGCGATTGCCATACCGGCCAGTGGTGCCGGCAAGCCGGTTTTCAGGCGCGGCCATAAGATCAGCAGAGCCAAGGTCAAGACGCCTATCAGCAAATCCGGCAGGTGCAAGCCGGGCAACGCCTGCCCCACCAGCCATAGCCGTTCCACGAAATTCTCGGGCTGGGCAGCCAGTTGCAGGCCGAAAAAGTCCTTGAATTGCAGGCTGGCGATCACCACTGCGATGCCGGCGGTGAAACCAGTGGTCACCGGATAGGGGATGAACTGGATCAGCTTGCCCATCCGCGCCACGCCCATGCCGATCAGTATGATACCGGCCATGCAACTGGCGGTGACCAGCCCGCCAAGGCCATATTTTTCGGCGATGGGATGCAGGATGACGATGAAGGCGGCGGTCGGCCCGGACACGCTGTAGCGGGAACCGCCGGTCAGGGCGATCAGCAGCCCGGCGACGATGGCGGTATATAGACCATACTGCGGCGGCACTCCGCTGCCGATTGCCAACGCCATCGACAGCGGCACCGCGACAATGCCGACGGTAATGCCAGCCAGCAGGTCGGCTTGCAGCTTGTTGAGGTTGTAGCCCCCGCGCAGCTTGTCGCGCAGCGCGGTGCCAAAAGGCAAATATAAGGGATGCCGTGAGTCAGGTTTCATGAACGCTATTTGGCCTCCCGATGCTGCTCGAACGACTGTCCGCAACCTTGGGCCATCTCCCCATCTGTTGAATGATCTGTTTGAATAGCAGGCGTTTTTTGTGCAATTGATGAAGATTTATCGATGATATATCCATACTCGCTCTCCAGATGGAACTCGATGATTTCAAGCGGTATGGATCTGAGCTGCTTTAAGAACACCACGGAGTTTTTGAAGTTTTCCAATTCAGCAATGGTAATGGTCATACAGATAACCTCGATGGAGTAGCACACGAGCGGAAAATGGCGGTCCTGGAATATGGACGCTTCATCGGATACCGGACCGACACGGTCTCCAAGACCGCGTCGGTCCAACCGTTTTTCAAAGGCAGGTTCCCGTCGCTCGATGAGCGGGACTACCCAGAAAAATCATTGGATCCGCAACAACGCCAGCAAGCCTTCGAGCAATTGCAGAGGAGTCGGCGGACAGCCGGGAATGTGCAGATCGACCGGAATCACTTCGGCCACTCCGCCGACGCAGGCGTAGCCGCCGGCGAACACCCCGCCGTCCCGCCCGCAATCACCCACCGCGACCACCCATTTCGGATCGGGCGTGGCGGCATAAGTGCGCTCCAGCGCCTCGCGCATGTTGACCGTCACCGGTCCGGTCACCAGCAACACATCGGCATGG
>JBATDL010000369.1:0-1749 GCA_049663445.1 Candidatus Competibacter sp. | reverse complement strand
CTGCAACCACACTTGCCCGCATTGGTCGCGGAAGAATATCAGCGTGCTCGGCGAAATACCGCTAATGAAACCCGTCTAGCGTTGACCACGTTCCCAGAACAATGCCCCTTCGCCATCGAACAAATTACGGGCGACTGGTGGCCGGATTAACCCAGGATGCCCATGGTCCTAACCGAAGCATTGACTAGACAGTAATTGGAATGTACTTCGCTAGCGTAGTAATCTCTCGTAAAGCTAAAGTGGAGGTCAACCATGGGGCATCCGGTTTCTGTGCGGCTGGACGACGGCATTCAAGCGATGCTTGAAGAGGCTGCTAAAGCACATGGTATTGGCTTATCGACGTATCTACGCGAACTAGCGACCCAAGAAGCCAAACGTATACGGCGCGAGCGCATTCGGGCACAAAGCCGCGCTGTGGGGGAGTATGTTGCCACTTCGCCCGAAGGCCGCTCCTTCTATACGGAGTGGGGGACACCGACCCCTGTGGATGAGGGAACATGAGGTTGGCGGCGGGTCAGATCGTCCTGGTGGACTGGCGGGATGGCCTGCCTAAAGAACCCAACAAGAGACGGCCTGCCATTGTGGTTGAGGATCGCGACCTGTTCGATGACGCTTATCCCAATCTCATCCTGACGCCTCTCGCCGAGGACTCGCTTTTAGCCATTGAGGATTTGTCGGTCAAAATTTCACCGACACCGGAGAATGGCTGCACCAAACTCTGCTACGCCCTGGCTCATCATGTCACCACAACCTCGAAGCATCGGATCACGCCCACTCCTTCGCATATCGCCGATGAGGAACTCGTGGAAATCCGACGGCTGATCAGAGTCACTATTGGGCTGGACTGAGAGTATTTCGGTGACACAAAACCCGTGAAACTGGTCGCCGTCATCCTGACCCTCAACGAAGCGCGGCATCTGCCGCGTTGCCTCGCCAGCCTCGCTGGCGTCGCGGATGGCGTACTGATCGCCGATTGCTTCTCCACCGACGACACCCTGCGCGTCGCCCAGGAACACGGTGCACGGGTGGTGCAGCATCTGTTCGTGAATCAGGCCACCCAATTCAACTGGGCATTGACTCAACTCGACGCCGATACCGACTGGGTGCTGCGCATCGACGCCGACGAAGTCCTGACCCCGGCGCTGGCGGCGGAGATTCGCGCCCGCCTGCCCGGCATCGGCCCGGAAGTAGACGGCGTGTTCTGCGGGCGGCGCATGACCTTCCAGGGCCAACTCATCCGCTTCGGTGGACTCTTTCCGGTGCGGATACTGCGCCTGTTCCGCGCCGGGCGTGGCCAGTGCGAAAACCGCTGGATGGACGAACACATCAAAGTCGCCGGGCCGACCGTCGATTTCCAGAACGAACTGATCGACGACAACCTGAACTCGTTGACCTGGTGGACCGCCAAGCACAACAGTTACGCCAGCCGCGAGGCGGTGGATCTGCTGAATCTGCCCACACCGGTAGCACTGCTTGCCATTGGGCGTCACTCCGTATTTGACTTACTGTTCGCTTCCGCAGTGCGGACAACTTAACTGATCGTGATCGTCGCCATTGCCTCAATGGAGAATCTGATCTCAACTAGCCTAAATCATTCAGTTTTGAACCACTGCCCCGTAATCTGAATCACTCGTCAAGGAGTTCCTGATGAAAAACCCTCTCCATAAACGCACTATGGTGACTGGTGGTGCCGGCTTTCTGGGATCACACTTGTGCGAACGATTGTTGAAACTGGGCCATGATGTGCTC
>JBATDL010000368.1:0-5040 GCA_049663445.1 Candidatus Competibacter sp. | reverse complement strand
GCGGACTTGCTGTTCGTAGCCTTCCTCGATCAGCGACATCCGGCCCTGACGTTCGATGTCGCCGGGCCAGCGGCTGGCAACTTCGGCCAGGAAGCGGGCGTTGATTTCATAGATGATGTCCAGCAACCGGGGTAGCAGTTGCCGGAACAACCGCACCGGCCAGCGCTCCAGCGCCTCGGGCAGCAAGGTGTGGTTGGTGTAGGCCATGACCTTGCTGGTGATGTTCCAGGCTTCGTCCCAACCATGATCGTGCTCGTCCATCAGCAGGCGCATCAGTTCCGCCACCGCGATGGTGGGGTGGGTATCGTTGAGCTGGAAACAGTTTTTCGCGGCGAACTGGCTGAAATCCTCGCCATTCACCCGCACCCATTGTCGGAGCACGTCCTGCAGGCTGGCGGAAGCCAGGAAGTACTGCTGGCGCAGCCGCAACTCCTTGCCGCTCTCGGTGGCGTCGTTGGGGTAGAGCACCATGGTGATGTTTTCCGCCATATTCTTGGCGCCCACGGCGTCGGTGTAACTGCCGGCGTTGAAATCTTCCAGATCGAATTCGTCGGTGGCGGCCGAGGACCACAGCCGCAGGGTGTTGACCGTGCCGTTTTGGTAGCCTGGGATCGGGAAATCATAAGGCACGGCCAGTACGTCGTGGGTATCCAGCCAGCGCCAGCCCATATCGCTGTTGGCTTTCACGAAGCCTTCGGTGCGGCCGCCGAACTTAACCCGCTGCGTGTACTCGGGCCGCTCCAGATCCCACAGGGTGCCGCTGCGCAGCCAATGGTCGGGCTCCTCGACCTGATAGCCGTTTTCGATGCGCTGGCGGAACATGCCGTAGGCGTAGCGAAGGCCGTAGCCGATCACCGGCAGCCGCAGGGTGGCGCAACTATCCATGAAGCAGGCCGCCAGCCGCCCCAGGCCGCCGTTGCCCAGACCGGCGTCGTTCTCGCACTCGGCCAGTTCCTCCAGGGTGAGCCCCATGTCGTACAGCGCTTTATTAACCGGTTCGGAGACGCCCAGATTGAGCATGGCGTTGCCCAAGGCCCGGCCCATCAGAAATTCCAGAGACAGGTAATACGCCCGGCGCACGCCGCCATCCGCCTCATAGGCATAGCGGGTATTTTTCCAGCGCTCCCACAACCGGTCGCGCAGGGTGAGCACCAGGGCTTCGTACATATAGTAGGTGTATTTGGTATGCCGGTCGCGGCCCAGAGTGTGGCTGAAGTAGTGTCGGAAGTCGGCGGCGATGCTTTTGGCGTCCATGCCCAAGGGCGGCAATTCCGTCAGCCAGGATGCTGGCGTGCTTCTTTCTACGGTTTGGATTGTCATGGCGGTAAAGTCCGTTGCATGTGCTTGTGGGTGGAAGCACCCGGCGCCGGGCCGGATGGCGTCGGAGGTGCTTGGGTGGTTTGAGTCACCGCAACCTGCGGCTCGCGGTCTGTCGTTCGCTGAACGTCATAGAAACGATAGTCGGGCGATTTCCAATTGCAAGGCATTATCGATGCCGTCAGAGGAACATGGGAGGCGCTGGATTTCCGTCTATGGGCAGGCGCGGGTGTGGCGGAGGATACTGGAGATGACGGGTACAATCGACGGTGGCTGGTGGAACGGTCTTCCGGGCGGGCCGGTCAATCGAGCCGGGGTAGACGGCGGAACCGCCCGGCTGGGCCGTTACTCGAGGCAGTGGGCGGCCTGTTCGCGGGTGTAGAAATGCCCGAAACGGATGAAGCCGGCGACGACACTGGGTTTGATGGCGATAATGTGGCCACAGGGGTTGCGGTCCAACACCAGATGATCGGGCAGGCCATCCAGGGCATGGAAGGGGGCTGGAGTGCCGTCGGCCCAGCACGAGCAGTAGACCGCGCCGGTTGCCTGATCCAGAAAACCGGGGATGAAACCGCAGTGCTGGTTGGTCGAACTGACACCACCGGTGCCCGCGAATAACTGGTTTTCGGCTTCCAGCGTTTGCAAAGTCAGCGTCTGCGCCATGATCATGCCCTCGCGCCTTGGCAATGAGGTCAGCCTAAAATCGTTCTGTATGAATATTTGCGTCAAAAAAACAACAATTTGCCCGGATGAGACATCTTGTTGCGATTTTAGTCTAGGAGTTTTTTTCGAGACAGACAACCTAAATTGCAATTCCACCGTCGCCGGTTTGTCATCGGAGTGTGGTCGCGGCGACCGCTCCAGCATGGAGGGCGTGTTGCATGACTCAAGTTCCCCATCTTTACGTGGCCCTGTCCGGCCATGGTTTCGGGCATTTGGCGCAAGTTGCACCGGTGCTGAATGCCCTGTGCCAGCGCCGTCCGACGGTCCGCCTGACCGTGCAGGGCATGTTGCCGGAGCTGGTTTTGCGCGGGCGGATCGCGGGCGAATTCGCGGTCGTGGCCGGCGCGGCCGATTTCGGCATGGTGATGGTGGATGCGCTGGACGTGAAAGTCGCGGACAGCTTGACCGCGTATCGGGCTTTCCATGGGAAGTGGGAGGCGCGGCTGGACTGGCAGGAGCGTGTGCTGCGGCGGGCGGCGCCGGATCTGCTGCTGGCCGATATTCCCTATCTGAGTCTGGCGGCGGCGGCCCGCCTGGAAATCCCGGCACTGGCGCTGTGCTCGCTGAACTGGGCGGATATCCTGCAAGGCTACGGCGCCGATACCCCCGATCTGGCGGCGCTGCGCGCGCCGATGCTGGCGGCCTATAACAGTGCCGTGGCGTTTCTCCAGCCGGCACCCAGCATGCCGATGCCGGATTTGCACAATGCCCGGCCGATCGGCCCCATCGCTGCCCTGGGTCGGAACCGGCGACCGGAGATCGACCGCCGGCTCGGCTTGTGCGGTGGCGAGACGCTGGTGTTGATGGGACTGGGGGGTGTGAACCTGCGTCCGCCGCTGGAAGCATGGCCGACGCTGACGGATGTGTGCTGGCTGATCCCGCCGGATTGGGGCCAGGTGGCGCGGTCGGATGTGCGAAGCTGGGAGGCGTTGGCGGATTGCTCGATGCTGGATCTGATCCGTTCCTGCGATGTGCTGTTCACCAAGCCCGGCTACGGCGCCTTCACCGAGGCGGCCTGCAACGCGACCCGAGTGCTCTATGTCGGGCGCGACGATTGGCCGGAAGAGCCATGGTTGAGCCGCTGGCTGACGGAGCACGCTAACGCGGTCAAGATCAACCGCCGGCAACTGGCGAGCGGCGATTTGGCCGAACCTTTGCGGGCGCTGCTGGCACAGCCGGCCAAACCGCCAGTGATACCAACCGGCGCGGTCGAGGCCGCCGGCTGGCTGGAGCGGTTGCTCTATGAGTTTGGTCCCTGATAAGCCCGGTGGATGGCGCGCATGCTGGCCGCCGCGCCCGAAGTCAGCTTGTGGTCCACGAAGCGGGTGACGTTGGTGTCGCTGGGGTTGATCTCCACCGTGGGGATACCCGCCTGGCTGGCTTGCACCAGGGGGCCGGCGATGTAGGGAAAGACGCTGGTAGTGCCGATGCTGAATACCAAATCGAACCCTTGATCCAGCTCCCGGTAGAGATGCTGGATGGCGTGCGACGGCAGTGTTTCGCCGAACAGCACCACTCGTGGTCGCACCAACGCGTGGCAGCGCGGGCAAGCCGGAGGAATGTCCAATTGGCTGTAGTCGGCAACTGTGGCGGAGTAGTCGCAACGGGTGCAGTACAGATCGTGGACATCGCCGTGCATTTCGATGAGATTGCGGTTGCCGGCGTCGCGGTGGAAGCCGTCGATGTTCTGGGTGAGAACGCAGACCTCGAACTGATCCTGCAACTCGGCGATGATGGCGTGCGCATCGTTAAAGCGCGCGCCACGGCAGGAATTTTCGATCTGGTGCAGGTACTTCCAGGTAATGTGCGGGGCGGCTTCGAGCATCGAGCCGGACAGAGCGGTTTCGATCGAAAAGTTTTCCTCGGTCAGTTCGTTGTTGTACAGCCCGCCGATGCCGCGATAGGTCGGCAGGCCGGAATCGGCGGAGATGCCCGCGCCGGTAATAAACAGCAGCCGGCGGGCTTGGCGCATTTCCGCGACGATGCGGGCGACGGTGGTGGAATCGGGATCGTTCATGGCACAGCCTCGCTGGGACGGTTGAGGATCTCATGAAAATTCTAATGCTTTCCGACGTGTATTTTCCGCGTGTGAACGGCGTATCCACATCCATCCAGACCTTTCGGTGCGAGTTGCAACGATTGGGGCACGAGGTCTGGGTGGTGGTGCCGGAGTACGGCCAGCCCGCCGAAGAGGAGGAGGGTGTCAGCCGGGTGCCGTCTCGCCAAGTGCTGTTCGATCCCGAGGACCGGATGATGCGGTCGGGACCGCTGGACCGATGCTTGCGGGCGCTGAACGGCCGGGGCTTCGATCTGGTTCACGTCCAGACCCCGTTTGTTGCCCACTACGCCGGCCTCCGGCTGGCGCGGCGCTGGGGCGTGCCCTGCGTCGAAACCTATCACACCTTCTTCGAGGAATATCTGTTTCATTACCTGCCGGTGCTGCCGAAGAACGTCTGGCGGGCGGTCGCCCGATTGTTCTCGCGCCGCCAGTGCAATCGTTTGGATGGACTGGTGGTGCCCTCGCAAGCGATGCGCGAGGTACTGGAACGCTATGGTGTGTGCACGGCCATGCGGGTGATTCCGACCGGCATGCCGCTGGACGCCTTTCAGGAAGGCGACGGGAAGGCCTTCCGTGCCCGCCACGGCATCGCCGCCGATCAGCCGACGCTGGTGTTCGTGGGTCGGGTGGCGTTCGAGAAAAACATCGAATTCCTGCTGAGGGTGGTCCGGGCGCTCAAGCAGACCAGCCATCCCGATATCGTATTGATCGTCGCCGGGGAAGGGCCGGCCGAAGGGCGCTTGCATCGCTTGGCGGGCGAACTGGGCGTGCGGGACAACCTGCGGTTCGTGGGTTATCTGGCGCGCGGGATCGATCTGGCGAGCTGCTATCAGGCCGGCGATGCGTTCGTGTTCGCCTCGCGCACCGAAACTCAGGGATTGGTTTTGCTGGAGGCCATGAGTTTGGGAGTGCCGGTGGTGTCCACCGCCGTTATGGGCACC
>JBATDL010000367.1:0-1693 GCA_049663445.1 Candidatus Competibacter sp. | reverse complement strand
GAACCGCTCGTAGGCGCCCTGTTGCAGCGTTCCCAGGGTGGCTTCGATGCAGAACACGGTGGCGGGGGGCGACAGTTCGAGGTGATCGCCGACGGTGGCGGGATTCTCCAGCCAGCTCCAGGCCCGTTCTCCGACGGATTCCGGGAAAGCGGCCAGCAGATCATCGATGCGGGGACCGATGAAGTCGAAGGAGATGGCGTATTCCCGTCCGCCTGCGTCGGTGCTCAGAGTGATGCTGACCATGCGCCGTTCCGGGCGGGTCATGTGGTTGATCGGGAGGTCGAAGAAAACCAGCCGTGTTTCTGGCTGGACCCCGGCGCGGAGCAGGTACAAACCATAATCGGGGAGAAACTGAGAGCCCATTCATCGCCCTTTTTGCCGCGAAATTTTCCGTTCGATACCATCCCGAATGGCCGGGTGGGTCGGCGTACGCCCGCGTTTCGGTCGAGTCAGGCTATCCTTCTCTTATCCTTGACCGAGCGGCGGCTTGCCATGACGAAAAGCATGTTAACGACCATCAATACAGTATTAGCCCGTTGGTCGCGCGCGCAAGTGTTCGTCCTTGCCTTGGGCGGCGTTTTACTGTTTGGGCTGATCGACTACCTGACCGGGTACGAACTGTCGTCTTCGCTATTTTACTTGGGGCCGATTAGCGTCGCGGCCTGGTATATCGATCGACGGGCTGGGCTTGGCGTCGCGGTGCTGTCGGCTATCGTCTGGTTTGCCGCCGACTTTGGAACTGGACATCCGTACAGCCATCCAGCGGTTCAGATCTGGAATGCATTGATCCGACTTGGTTTTTTCCTAAGTAATGTTTTTCTGCTGACCGAACTGCGCGAGCATCTGGCCAACGAACAACGGCTTGCCAGAACGGATGTGCTGACCGGGGTATTCAACTCGCGGGCGTTTACGGAGCAGTTGGAGTACAACCTCGGGCTGGCCCGGCGCAATGGAAGCCTGCTGACGCTGGCCTATATCGATTTGGATAATTTCAAACGGATCAACGACAAGCATGGCCATAGTGAAGGCGATCGGTTGTTGCGCGTGGTTGGGCAGACCTTGATGCGAGGTACGCGCCACACGGATTGGGTGGCGCGCCTGGGCGGCGACGAATTTGCCTTGTTGCTGCCGGATACCGATATTGAGGGCGCCAGGGAAGTGATTGGGAAAACCCGGCAACTGCTGAGGGAGTCGCTCGACGCCGCCGGTTTTCCGGTCACCTGTAGCGTCGGCGCGGTGACGTTTCAGCAGCCCCCGTCCAGTGCGGACGAGGCAGTCAAAGCGGCCGATCATCTGATGTATCAGGTCAAAAATCAGGGCAAGGATGCGGTGGCGTTCGATACGCAATTACGAGGATAGAATCATGCAAAAATCGCTGTTCGTCATTGTTGTGCTCAATATGCTTTTTTTAACGAATCAGGTTATTGCTGACGATGTGGGCGCTTTTGTCGAAGCCTGTCTGTCATCGAGCAATATTGATCGGCCGATTTGTGAATGTACCGCCCAAAAGGCGAAACGGGAGCTTTCGCCCAAGGGATTCGATTTTGTGGTGGCCACGCTTCGTCAGGATGATCGGAGGACGGCGACGTTGCGTACCGAAATGACGATTCAGGAAATGACGCAAGCCGGCACGTTCATGACTCGCGGTCCCGCACAATGCACCAAGGGGAGTTGAGCCGGACATGTCCTGCTC
>JBATDL010000366.1:0-4620 GCA_049663445.1 Candidatus Competibacter sp. | reverse complement strand
TCGGGCGTATTCTAACCTCGGCGCTCGAACAGACGCCGATCGATGGGGCCGAACGCTGTCGGGCGGGCCAGGACTGGGAGTGGGATGGCGTGCGGTTTCGGCTGTTGCATCCACCGGAAACGGGGTTTGTTGGCGACGAGGCCTCCTGCGTGCTCCAGGTGATCGGGTCGGCCGGTCGCGTGTTGTTGCCGGGGGATATCGAAACGCGTGCCGAAACTACCTTGTCTGCGACCCACGGCGCCGAACTGGCCGCCGAGGTATTGGTCGCGCCGCATCAGGGCCGGCGCGACCTGTCAGTGCCCGCGTTTCTGGCTGCGGTACGTCCGCGTTACATCCTGTTTTCGACCGGCTATCGCAACCGGTTCGGTTACCCCCGTCCGGAAACCGTGGCCCGCTATCGAGCGACTGGCGCCACGCTGCTTGATGCTTCCTACGAAGGGGCGCTCACCTTCCGACTGGAGCCGGGTCGGCCATTGGCGCCGGAGCGATACCGACGCGACCACCGTCGCTACTGGACTGCGCCCTGACTGGGGCGAGCCTGCGACAAACCCGCTAAATCCAGTATGATTGAACGCCCACTATGAAATTGGGACAAAGTGACGATGCGAAGCAGGATGGAGATGATGGCATGCCTGAATTGATCAAGGCCGGTGGTTGGCTGATTGTGCCGATTCTGGTCTGTTCGCTGTTTGCGGCGATTATCATCTTCGAGCGTCTACTGGCGTTGCGACGGGCGCGGGTGTTGCCCGGGCAGTTGATGGCGATTCTCCAGCACTGGGCGGAACTTGGCGCGGTCAGCCAGCAGCAGGAGGTACATACGTTGCCGCTGGCTTCGCCGCTGGGTCGGATCGTGGCGGCGGGTTTGACCAACCGCAGCCGTTCCCGCGAAGTCCTGCGCGAGCGGATTGAGGACACCGGTCGCCATGTGGTGCATGAGCTGGAGCGGTTTCTCAACACGCTGGGCACCATCGCCGCCATCAGTCCGCTGTTGGGTCTACTGGGCACCGTGGCTGGCATGATCAAGATCTTTCAGGTGGTTTCCGTGCAGGGCAACAGCAATTTCAGCCTGCTGTCGATAGGGATCGCCGAGGCGCTGGTGACGACCGCCGCCGGGCTGACCGTCGCTATTCCCAGCTTGTTGTTCTATCGCTATTTCCAGGGCCGGGTGGATGAGCTGGTGGTACGCATGGAGCAGGAGACCTTGCAATTGATCGACTTGCTGGATAACGGGACAGAGGCAGGGGAGCGGCGGCCATGAACCTGCGTCCCCGCCGCCGCGACGATCCTGAACTCAACCTGGTGCCGATGATCGACGTGGTGTTGGTGCTGTTGATTTTTTTTATGATCGCCACCAGCCTGCGGCACGAGTCGGAACTGGAGATCCATCTGCCGGAGGCATCGGGGCGGCCGCTGCCGGATAATGTGGCGCCGCTGGAAGTGAGTATCGATGCGGCGGGCCGCTATTCCATCCATGGCATCAAGGGGCGATTGCTGGATTCGACGACCGATGTGGCGATGCTGCGGGAAGAACTGCTGAAAGCCTCCAGCGGGCGGGAGTTGCCGCTGATCATCAGCGCCGATGGCCAAACCCCGCACCAGGCAGTGGTGACGGTGCTGGAAGTCGCCGGCCAACTGGGTTTGAGGCAGGTGGCCATCGCCACTGTGAATGCTGCGTCCACCCCCGCGCCGCCGCCGTTCGCTGCTAACCCATCACCAACGCCTTGACTATGAACCGTCTGGATCGCTACGGGTATTCCCTGAATCTGGTCGCCGTGTTGTTGTGGCCGTTGAGCCTATTGTTCGGGGCGGCGGTGCGAGCGCGACGACTGTTGTACCGGCATGGTTTTCTGCACAGCGAAGCAGTTGGTGCGCCGGTAGTGGTGGTGGGCAACATCAGCGTCGGCGGCACCGGTAAGACGCCACTGGTGGCCCGCCTGGTGGAACTGCTGCGGGAATCCGGCTACAAGCCCGGTATCGTCAGTCGCGGCTACGGGGGTCAGTCCGCCGAATGGCCGCGCCACGTCACGGCTGACAGCGACCCGAGCCAGGTGGGCGACGAGCCGGTCATGCTGGCCCGGCGCTGCCGGTGTCCGGTGGTGGTCGATCCCGACCGGGTTGCGGCGGCGCGGATCCTGCTCGAGACTTACGATTGCAACGTGATCCTGAGCGACGACGGCTTGCAGCATTATCGCTTGCGGCGCGATATCGAAATTGCCGTGATCTGTGGTTCCCGCCGGCTGGGCAACGAGGCCTGTCTGCCTGCTGGCCCGCTGCGGGAACCACCCTCCCGCTTGCGCGAGGTCGATTTCGTGGTCGGCAACGGCGCGGCTCGCGGCGGGGAGTATCTAATGTCCCTGCGCGGTGAAACTGCGGTGAATCTGAACGATCCCTGCGTCAGTAGCGCACTGGCCGGGTTCCGCCACGGCACGGTTCACGCCGTAGCCGGCATCGGCGATCCGGGTCGGTTCTTCGATCACTTGCGGCATGCCCGGTTGCGGCTGATCGAGCATCCGTTTCCGGATCATCATCGCTTCAAGCCCGAGGACCTGCATTTTCGACAGGATTTACCGGTGCTGATGACCGAGAAGGATGCTATCAAGTGTCGAGCTTTCGCGGCGGAGGGGTATTGGTGTGTGCCGGTCGATGCGTGGCTCGATCCGGATTTCGAGGAACACTTTCTCAAGCGATTCGCGGCGATCGCTCTGGCCAAGGGCATACAGCGCGAGCGGGGAAAATTGAACCGTGGGGTTGGTGCGCATTCCCAACCCCATATTTCTCAAGGGTGAGGTCAACGAGATGGACAAGAAATTACTGGATATTCTGGTTTGCCCGGTCAGTAAGGCGCCGCTGATCTACGATAAAGCGCGGCAGGAGTTGATCTGCTGGGAGAGCCGCCTGGCCTATCCCATCCGCGACGGCATTCCGGTCATGCTGGAAGCCGAAGCCCGGCATTTGGCGGATGACGAGGTCGGTCCGGGTGAGTGAGGTCGGCCCCCGGTTTCGAGTAGCCATTCCAGCCCGTTACGCCTCGACCCGCCTGCCGGGTAAGCCGCTGCGCCGGCTGGCCGGTCGGCCGTTGCTCCAGCATGTTTATCAGCAGGCCTTGGTTAGCGGCGCCCTGGAGGTGGTGATCGCCACCGACGATTTCCGCATCCGCGATGTGGCCAAAGGGTTCGGCGCGGTGGTGTGCATGACCGAGCCCGAACACCCATCCGGCACCGACCGGCTGGCGGAAGTGGCGGACCGGCACGGTTGGCCGGATGACGATATCATCGTCAATCTGCAGGGTGACGAACCGCAGATGCCGGCTTCGCTGGTCCGGCAGGTAGCGGCGGCGCTGGAGGCGCACCCCGAAGCCGGTATCGCCACGGCCTGTACCCCGATCCGGCGACTGGATGAGGTGTTCGACCCGAACGTGGTCAAGGTGGTGCGGGACGCGTTGGGCGATGCATCGTACTTCAGCCGCGCGCCGATTCCCTGGCATCGCGAGGCATTTGCGACCGGCGGGAGCGGTTTGGCCGAACTGCCGGGCGATGGTACCGTTTATTACCGCCATATCGGGATTTACGCCTACCGGGTGGCGGCGCTGCGCCGTTATCCCCACTTGGCGCCGGCGCCGAGCGAGCGAGCGGAGTCGCTGGAACAGTTGCGTGCTCTGTGGCACGGTATCCGCGTTCACGTTATCGAGGCCGCCGAAGCCCCGCCGCCTGGAATCGACACCGAAGCCGACTTGGTGCGAGTGGCGGCGGAGTTGGAACGCCTAGACCAACAGGTCGAGCGCGGCCAGTTCGGGTAAGTCAGGGTTGAGGCAATCGCGACCGGCATCCAATAAGGCGACGGTAAAGGTGTGCGGCGCCCAGCCACTGGCATTGCCGTACTGGTTGGTTTGCAGGACCTTGCGGTCCTGGTGGTCGTGCAATACCACCGCCGGCTCCTCGCTCAGGATTTCGATGACCTGACAGGCGCGGCCCTGGTAAAGCAGGACCTGGCCCAGCAATTTTTTCAGTTTTTCGGGATCAATCCGTGGCATGGGCGGCGGCCGAAATGATCAAATTCAGAGTGATGCAAACGGTGCGCGCGGTGTTCAGTTCCCGGCGGCAGTTGGAGGCAGCGAGGTCGAAGGCGATGGTTAAGGTGTTGTTCGTGTGCATGGGTAATATTTGTCGCTCTCCGATGGCGGAGGGGGTATTCCGGCGCATGCTGGAAGGGGTTGGCCTAGTCGAACAAGTCTATGTCGATTCGGCTGGCACCCATTCCTACCATATCGGTGCGCCGCCTGATAGCCGCAGCCAAGCTACTGCGTTGAGCCGGGGTGTGGATTTGCGCGGCCTTCGCGCCAGACGGGTGGTGGCGGCCGATTTTATCGAGTTCGATTACCTGCTGGCGATGGATCGCGCCAATTACCAGGATCTGTTGGCTGCGTGCCAGGACGCGGAATTGCGGCCCCGCATTCGCTTGTTCATGGATTTTGCCCCCGCCTTACCGGAGCGGGAAGTCCCAGATCCCTATTACGGTGGTCCGACCGGTTTCGAAAGGATCATGGATCTGGTCGAGGAAGGCGCTCAGGGCCTGCTGCTTCATCTGCGCGAACGCTATCGGATTTGAGTCGGCGGCGGCGGA
>JBATDL010000365.1:0-2338 GCA_049663445.1 Candidatus Competibacter sp. | reverse complement strand
CAAAAACGGGTGCCGGTCGCCTTTTACCGAACCACAGCAGGCGTCGAACCGGTGCGAGAGTGGCTGAAAAGCCTGAGCCCGGAGGACCGCAAGATCGTCGGCGACGACCTGCAAACGCTGGAATTCGGCTGGCCCAAGGGAATGCCGCTTTGCCGCTCCCTGTCCTCCCACAAAGGGTTATGGGAGCTACGCAGCGACCTGCCGGGCGGGCGCACCGCGCGGGTTTTCTTCTGTTTCGCCGAGGGGTTTCTGGTGCCGCTGCACGGCTTTATCAAGAAAACCCAGAAAACCCCGGATCGAGAGTTGCGCCTCGCGCTCCAACGCATGAAAGGGGATTGACCGTGATCGACTCCCGACACATCGGTTCCACCCTGGAAGATTTTCTCCGGGAGGAAAACCGCCTCGAAGCAGCGCGGGCCATCGCCATCAAGCGGGTACTGGCGTGGCAGATCGAACAAGCCATGCAAGCCCAGCAGCTCACCAAAACCGAAATGGCGCGGCGGATGCACACCAGCCGCAGCCAACTGGATCGCCTGCTCGATCCGAACAACGACAAAGTTTTGCTGCAAACGGTGCAGCGCGCCGCTGCCGCCATCGGCAAGCAACTGAACGTCGAACTCATCGACGGACCGGGTTAGCGACCCCGCAAACCGCGCGAAGCCGGGAAAGCGCAAGGCCAGAGACCGGGCGACGTGAGCAAGCGGCTAGCCCGTCGTATCGCGCGCGTTCGAGCCGCTACAGGCCCACGCAGCAGGAGGGGAGGGTATACAGGACGCCGCAGGGGGGCGTGTACCCCCTGACACCCTAATGGAACTATTGCAAGCACAGTTGCGCGACGCCAGGGACCAGGAAGCGCGGTTGCTGGGCTGGAAACCGAGCAGCAAGCTCGCCGCGAACTGGAACAGAAACTACTCCCGACCAAGCCACCCGCGCCTACTGACGGTCATCGCCCGTGATCCCGAGGGCGTGCAACGGGCGTTGCAGCCGCCGTCCCGTCGTGGAGGGGCTTAACTTGCCCGAGGCGCCCCAGCCGTTTCGACGGATGGCCCGGTCTGGGTTGCCGGTTCCGACGGGACGGGCAGCAGCCCGAACAGCGCCCGATCATCGGCGCGGGTCAGGGCCTGATCCATCCACTCGCGCAAGCGTTCTTTCGGCCATTCGCCGTGCTCGACTTTGGCGAGGATGACCGCGCCGACCAGAATCTTGCGGCGGGTGTCGGCGGAGCGCTGGCGCTTCTTTTCCGCCGCCTTCTCGCGGGCAACCTGCTGCTGTTTGAGGGCCTTCGCCTGCTTCAAGCGCTTTTCCAGATCGGCGATCCGATCCTCGATACCGGGCATGAGTCCACCTCCTTTAAGCTGATGGCTGGCATTCTACCGCAAGCTTGTCGCCCGACTCGACCCGGCCACCGATCCGAGGACGAGCGATCCCAGTTCATGGAACCGTGGCATGAACCCGGACCATGGACTTGGATCATGAACCGGGCGTCCGACCCCCAAGCGGACGGTCGACGGGGATCGGCACGGGGATCGATCGAGGGGCTAGTCTCCAACGACGAGGGTGGGCTAGAATGACGGGGCGAATCCCAAAGGGCGCACTTATGCAAACATCGCCCGCTCTGCGGTCTCAATTTGCGTGCGCGGGGGCTTCGCCCCTCGACCCCAAAGGAAAGGCATGGCGATTTTCCACCTCTCGGTCAAAACCATCAGCCGGTCAGCCGGTCGTAGTGCGACCGCTGCCGCCGCCTATCGTGCCGGGGTGAAGATCGCCGACGAACGTACCGGTGAGATTCACGACTACCGGCGCAGGAGCGGTGTCGAATCTGCCGTGCTTCTGCTTCCGGCCAACGCCCCGGATTGGGCCACCGACCGGGCGGCACTCTGGAACGCCGCCGAGCACGCCGAGACCCGTAAAAACTCCACGGTGGCCCGCGAGTTCGAAATCGCTTTACCCGCCGAACTATCGGCAGACGAGCGCAAGCAGCTTGCCCACGCTTTCGCCTGCCAGATCATTGAGCGCCATGGTTGCGCGGTGGATGTCGCCATCCATACCCCCGGCAAAAAGGGTGACGACCGCAACCACCACGCCCACCTTCTGCTGACCACTCGGCGGCTGACCACAGCGGGGTTCACCGAGAAAACCCGCGAGCTGGATGACCTCAAAACCGGGGAAATTGGGCGGTGGCGGGAACGGTTCGCCAACATGCAGAACCTCTACCTGCTTCACCACGACCACAGCGCCCAAGTCGATCACCGTAGCTTGGAGGCCCAAGCGATCGACCAGGAGCCGACGCGGCATCTTGGGCCAGCCGCCACCGGTTACGAGCGGCGGACGGGCCAGC
>JBATDL010000364.1:0-5386 GCA_049663445.1 Candidatus Competibacter sp. | reverse complement strand
GAGTGTGCCAAGTCTCGCTGATCGTGCTCAGATGGTTGGTGAGGGCATAGGTGGTGCCGCTGCTGTCCTTGCGCGCCACCAGGGTGATCGTTTGCTTGGGCAGCTTCAGTTCCGGGTTGAGCGCCTGGATACGCGGATCGTTCCATTGCCGAATCTTGCCGGCGAAAATATCGGCATAAACATCCCGACTCAGCTTCAGCGTCCCTTTCACATCCGGCAGATTGTAGGCCAGAACGACGATGCCCGCCGTGGTGGGAACCAGCGTCACCCCGGCTTTTGCCTGAGCGATTTGCTCGTCGTTCAAAGCTGCATCGCTAGCGCCAAAATCGACTTTTTGCTCCAGGAACAACTGGCTACCCTCGCCACTACCGACACCCTGATATTTGATGGAAACGTTGGGATTGGCCTGGGTGTAAACGGCAATCCATTTTTGATAGAGCGGCGCGGGAAAAGTCGCGCCCGCCCCGCGCAACTCGACTTGACCTTGCGCCGATGTGCCAGCCGATACCGGGTTCTGGCCAAGGGCCGAAGAAACCACACCGGTGCAGCCAAATGCGGCAACCGCCGCCAGTAGCCATCGCATTGTCATCATGCTCTCCTTCGGCTTCAACTGAACTCGCCTCGGACGTATTTCCGGGTCAATTCTTCTTGAGGGTCCTCGAAAACCCGCTGGGTAACCCCCATTTCGACCAGATAACCGGTACGGTTACCTTGGGAGATGTCCACGCCCAAAAAAGCCGTCGTATCCGCCACCCGCATGGCCTGCTGCATGTTGTGAGTCACAATGGCAATGGTGTAGTTCTCTTTGAGTTCCAGCATCAGTTCCTCGACCTTGCGGGTGGCGATGGGGTCCAGCGCCGAACAGGGCTCGTCCATCAGTAGCACGTCGGGTTCGGTGGCAATGGCGCGGGCGATGCACAAACGCTGTTGCTGGCCGCCGGACAGCGACAGCCCGCTGTTTTTGAGTTTGTCCTTGACCTCGTTCCACAAGGCCGCGCCGTTCAGGGCTTTTTCCACCCGTTCGTCCATATCGCCCTTGAAACGGTTCAGTCGCAGTCCAAAGGCGACGTTATCGTAGATGCTCATCGAGAACGGATTGGGCTGCTGGAACACCATGCCGATATAGCGACGCACCACCACCGGGTCCACTTTCCTGTCGTAGATATCCTGACCGTGGTAGGTCACCTTGCCTTCGAAGCGGAAGATCGGGATCAGATCGTTCATCCGGTTGAGGCTGCGCAACACGGTGCTTTTGCCGCAACCGGAAGGACCGATGAAGCCGATGATCTTGTTCTTCTCGATCGGTAAATGGCTGTCGCGCACGGCCAAGAAGTCGCCGTAGAAGATTTTCTGGACCTGACAATCCATCACCATGTTGCCGGAAGTGGTGGTTGGGGCGGATTCAACCGCTGCCGTTTCCGCAATTGCATTCATAATCGATGACCTCGAAAACCTTAGAATTTCTGACGCCCGATAAAACGCGCTGTGATGTTGAGCACCAGCACGATCAGCACGAGTACCAGGGACGCGGCCCAGGCCAGCTCGATCTGGTTGTCGTAGGGCATCCCCGAGAAATTGAAGATCAGGATGGACAGCGAAGCGGTGGGCTCAGTCAAGCTCGACAGGAAGTAGTTGCTGAATAGAGCGGTGAACAGCAAGGGCGCCGATTCCCCGGCGGCGCCGGCCACCGCCAGCATCACTCCGGTCAAAATTCCGGGCATGCCAGTGGGCAACACGACCTGCCAGATCATTTGAGCGCGCGTGCAGCCCATGCCAAAGGCCGCGTCCTTCATCTTCTTCGGTACCGTGGTCATGGCCTGCTCGGCAGCCAACACGATCGTCGGCAACATCAGCACCGCCAAGGCGACTCCACCGGCGAGCGCCGAGTAGCTCTTCATGGTCACCACCATCGCGGCGTAGACGAACACACCGGCCAGGATCGACGGGAAGCCGGTCAATACCTTGGCCAAAAAGCGCGCGGTTTGCGCCAGTTTGCTGTCGGGATCGAGAATCGCCAGGTAGATGGCGGCGAAGATGCCGACGGGCACGCTGATCAATGCGGCGATACCTACCATGACCAGGGTCCCGACAATGGCATTGCCGAAACCGCCGCCCATCTCGAAGGCCGAGGGCGGCAATGCGGTGATCGCCTCCCAATCCAGCCGCGAACCTCCTTCAGCCAGTAACATGTAGATCACGGAGAACAGCGGGACACTGGCGAGAACCGCCATGATCCAGGTCAAACCGGTCAAGAATCCGCTCTTCAGCGCTCGGCCTTCGAAAGGCGCGCGGTGGAGCCGATGCGAAGCGCTGGTGACGTCAAAAGACGGGGTTTCGGAAGTCAAGTCGGATGCGCTCATCGTTCGACCTCGAATTTCCGGGTGGCAAACTTCATCGCCGCCAAGCCCGCGACGTTGACGACCAGGGTGATGGCCAGCAGCGCCAGGGCCGCGTACATCAGGGCCTGGACCTCGATTTCTCCGGCCTCCGGGAAGTTGGAAGCCAGCAGCGCCGCCAGGGTATTGGCGGGGGCGAACAGGGACAGGCTGATTTGATTGGAATTGCCGATCAGCATGGCCAGCGCCATGGTCTCGCCCAAGGCACGACCGAAGCCGAGTACCAGCGCGGCGAGGATGCCGGAACCGGCGGTGGGTAGCATGACCTTGAGAATCGCTTCCCAGCGTGTCGTGCCCATGCCATAAGCGGCCTCCTTGACCTTGTAAGGAATCTGGCGCAGCGCATCCACGGAAATGGACGCGACGGTGGGCAAAATCATGATGGCCAACACCAGCGCGGCGGGCGCCAGTCCCGGGCCGCTCATCGAGGTGCCGAAGAACGGTATGAAATCGAATTCCCCGTGCAGCCAGTTGGCTATCGGTCGCAACAGAGGAATGAGCACGTAGATGCCCCAGAGACCGAATACCACCGAGGGGATAGCGGCCAGTAATTCAATGATGGTGCGGAAGATCACCGCCAGGCGGCTGGGCAGGAAGTCCTGAGTCAGGAAAATGGCGATCGCCACCCCGAACCCGCCACCGAAAATCAGGGCGAGCAATGAACTGTAGAGGGTTCCCCAGATCTCCGGAAGGATGCCAAATTGTCCTTCCTGGACGTTCCAGGTTGTCGATGTCAGGAAACCCAGGCCATGTTCGGCGATCGCCGGCAGGGCCTTGCCGCCGATTTCGACGATGATGTAGGCCACCAGCGCCAGGATGATTGCGGCGCTGGCCCAGGCGATGCCGCGAAACCCTCGATCAAAAGCGTAATCGCTCCCGGATGGAGGGCTGGTGACCGATCCGGACCGGTCGATGTGATCGAAATGATGCGATGCCATGGTTCACCCAGCAATTTCTGGTGGTTACGGGCAAATCTAAAAACGCCCTCCCCTTTGGGTGGAGAGGGCTGGGGGGGTGTCAACCGCTGGATTACTGGATCAGCGCAACCGCTTTCCTGACTTTCTCGACGACGTTCTGCGGCAAGGGGATATAACCCATCTTCGGCGCCATCGCCTGGCCCTTGGTCAGGCCATACTCCACCAGATCACGCAGCACCTTGGCCTTGCTGTCATCCTGGTCCTTATAAAACAGCATCCAGGTGAAAGTGGCGATCGGGTAAGCCTGCGCGCCGGTGGGATCGGAAACCCAGACTCGCAAATCGGGGGTATCGGAGCCTGGTAGCATACTGGTCGGAAACTCGGCGCTGGCTAGGGCCGCCTTGCCGGATTCGTCGCCAGGCGCCACGAACTTGCCGGCCTTGTTTTGCAGGATCGCCATCGGCTGCTTGGTGGCGATCGCGTAGCCGTATTCGATGTAACCGATAGCGCCGGGAGTCTGCTTGATGGTGGCGGTGACGCCGTCGTTCTTCGGAGCCTTCACGAAGCTCCTCGGCCACTGCGCGGTCTTGCCGTGACCGACGGTGTTCTTGAACGCTTCGCTGACCGCGCTGAGGTGGCCGGTGAATACATAGGTGGTGCCGCTGGAATCGGAGCGGGCCACGACGGTGATGTTCTCATCGGGCAGCTTGACGCCGGGATTGGCCGCGACGATCTTCGGATCGTTCCACTTGGTGAGCTTGCCCATGAAGATGTCGACGTACACGTCACGCGGCAGCTTGAGTGCCTTGACATCGGCGAGGTTGTAGGACAACACGATCTCGCCCGCCGTCATCGGCAGCAGCACGACGCCCTGCTTGACCTTGGCGATTTCTTCATCATTCATGGCGGCGTCGCTGGCGGCGAAATCGACCGTGTTATTGATGAAGTCCTGGATGCCGGCGCCGCTACCCTTGGCCTGGTAGTCGACAGTCACGCCCTTGGTCTGCTTACTGAAATCCTTGAACCAGGTACCGTAGATCGGAAACGGAAAGCTGGCGCCGGAACCGGTTAATTTAATTTCTTCGGCCGATGCCGGGCTTATGCCAGCAACCCCAAGCGACAACGCGACAATTGCTGCGGAAACAAATGATTTACCCAAGACAATATCCTCCGAAGGATTAATTTCCTAAAAAATCAACTGTTAACTTCCAAAATTATGCTTGGGATATATGACAGGGGTGTGACGGGGTATATAAGCTTTGTAAGATGCTTCCCATTGTCAAGACCGAAATCCTATGAAATTAAAAGAGAGGCGGGTTGATAAACACCTATCCCATTCCCGGTATGGGACGATCCCAAATACACCTGAGCGGGCGTTCGGTAGTCCAGTGACTGATGGAAACGTTCATGGTTATAAAAGTGAAAGGTAACTGCCCAGGTACCTCGTCAGTGATCAGGTGGTACGGAGTTTGCTGAGGAGGACCGTTTGGGATTGGCAGTCTCGACACCCTCTGCATGGCCACGCAGAGGATCAACCCGCTCCAATCGTACTGAATCATACGTATTTCATAACACGTTATTTCCTCCTCACCTCCGCTAACCTGCCCTTAGCGCAGGCCAGAAAAAACCGGTAGACTGGGGGGTGAGTCAGTGAGGATTGAGCGAGTGGAGGCGGTGAGCGATGGGGGAAAATGGATGAAATATGCTGATATAACAGAGGAGCAATCGGCGCTCCGGCCGGTGGACGGGGTCGACGCGCTGCCGGCGGCGGTGCGGGGTTATGTGCATGCCGCCCTGGCGCCACGCACCCGCCAGGCGTATCAAGAGGATCTGGCGCGGTTCCTGGCCTGGGGCGGTCACCTTCCCAGCACCCCCGACCGGATCGCCGCTTATCTGGCGGCCCATGGGGAGAGTCATGCGCCGGCGACCCTGGGGCGCTGGGCGGTGAGCCTGGGCCGGGCGCATACCAGTCAGGGTTGGGCCGATCCGTGTCGCAGTGATCTGGTGCGGGCGACCTTGCGGGGGATTCGTCGCCAGCACGGGACCGCGCCCCGACAAGTGGCGCCGCTGGAG
>JBATDL010000363.1:0-4944 GCA_049663445.1 Candidatus Competibacter sp. | reverse complement strand
CGTCGCCCACAGCACCATGACGGCCGCAGCCGGCAGGATCCGCTCCAGCAGCCACAGCGCCACCGCCAGCAGCAGCACGCCGAACACCGTCTTGATCCGCTCCATCCAGTGACCGGCACGAGGCAGCCAATGCCCGGTGGAGGCACCGATCACCAGCAGCGGTACCCCCATGCCCAGGCTCAGCGCGAACAGCGCCGCCGCGCCCAGCACCAAGTCGCCGGTCACGGCGATAAACGTTAGCGCGCCGATCAGCGGCGGGGCCACGCAGGGTCCAACGATCAGCGCCGACAGGAAGCCCATGATCGCCACCCCGGCGAATTGACCGCCGCGTTGACGGTTGCTCAGCTCCGCCAAACGGTGTTGCAGGTAGGCGGGCAACTGCAAGTCGTACAGGCCGAACATGGATAAGGCCAGCAGCACGAACATGCCGCTGAACACAGCGATGACCCACGGATTCTGGAACCAGGTCTGAATATTCTGTCCCAGCAGCGCCGCCAGTACGCCGGCCACGGTGTAGGTCAGCGCCATCGCCAGCACGTACGCCAGCGACAGCAGGATCGCCCGCCGACGGGTCAGCGCCGCGCCTTGCCCGGCGATCAGGCTGGACAGAATCGGCACCATCGGGAATACGCAGGGAGTAAACGCCAGCAGCAGGCCGAAACCGAAGAAGGCGGGAATCGCCAAAAACCGCTGCTCGTCCAACAAACGCGCCAACCGGTCCTGCTCCGGCTCGTTGGCGGCTGGAACCGATGTTGCCTCCACCTGCAGGCTTTGCCCTCCGTCGGAGACGGGCGGGCGAACGGGCGGAGTGGACGCAGGCTTGTTGGAAGTCGCCGCAAGCGAGGCCAGCGCCGGCAAGGCGACGGTCACGGTCTGGCTCAGCGGTGGATAGCAGACCCCGACTTCGGCGCAGCCCTGGTAGTCGGCCTTGATCCGCACGGTTTGCGAGCCGCCCGGTTCGCGCCGCAGATGGGCAACCAGCACCGCTTCGTGGTGAAACACCTCCTGACGACCGAAATACGGGTCTTCCTTGGGCTCACCGGGTGAGATGTCGGTACGGGCGATGGTCGTTTCCCCGCCATCCACCAAAGCGAGTTTGAACTTGTCGCGATAGAGGTAATAGCCGGGCGCGATGATCCAGCGGGCTTCCAGGGTGACCGGATCGACGGCGCTGATGGTCAGTTGAAATGCCTGATCGGCATCGAGAATTCGCTCCTGTGAAGCACCGCCGAAGTGCTCGAACAGCCCGGCGGCCGCCGGTCGAGCCAGCAGCGCCAACAACAATACCAGCCAAAACCTGGCCCATCGGCGTTGCGTCATGCCGATGCTCCCGTGTTGGCCACGATCCAGTCCAGATACGCCGACGATCCCATTCGCACCGGCAAGGCAATGACTTCCGGCACGTCGTAAGGATGCAGCTCGCGGATGCGCGCCTCCAGCGGCGGATAAATCGCGCCCTGGGTTTTGAGCAGTAGCAGCAGTTCGGTATCCCGTTGCATTTGTCCCCGCCAGCGGTAGATCGACGTCAGCCCCGGCAGAATATTGACGCAGGCGGCCAGCCGCTCCTCGACCACGGTCGCGGCGATGCGCTCGGCGCTGGCTTGATCCGGGCAGGTGCAAAAAACCACCAGCGGTTGGCTGTCCATGACGGCTCCTGTTCGAGAATGCCAAAGGTGGGAAAGACCGCCGCAAGGGCGGTTCGGACGCGCAGTGATCCGGCGAGCGTAACGATAGACTCCGGTCGCGGCAATTTTCTTCCCGCCGCGCCCTTGAAATTTTCCAGGCACCACCCCACTTCAGCACCAAGCCCTTGACAGGGTATTTTCGCTGGCTATGATTGGCACTCACTAAAGTCGAGTGCTAACAAAGCCAGCGTTAGCCTCAAGTCACCGAACCTTAAATCCCAAGGAGATTTCATCAATGAACATTCGTCCGCTGCACGATCGGGTGCTAATCAAGCGTGTTGAAGAGGAAACCAAGAGCCCGGGCGGCATCGTCCTGCCGGGCAGTGCCGCCGAGAAGCCCTCGCGCGGTACGGTGATGGCGGTGGGTCGCGGCAAGCTGCTGGAGAACGGCGACGTGCGGCCGCTGGACGTCAAGGCCGGCGACCTGGTCCTGTTCGGCAAGTATTCGGGCAGCGAAGTGAAGGTGGACGGCGAAGATCTGATCGTCATGCGCGAAGACGAAATCATGGCGATCATCGAGAAGTAAGCGTCTCCCTTCCCGAATTTCCGCATTCGAATATCTCAAACCGGTTTCAGAGGAATTAGAAAATGGCTGCAAAAGAAGTCAAGTTTGGTGACGACGCCCGCTCGCGCATGGTGCGCGGCATCAATGTGCTGGCCAACGCCGTCAAGGTCACCTTGGGTCCCAAGGGCCGCAACGTGCTGCTGGACAAGTCCTTCGGTGCCCCCACCGTCACCAAGGACGGCGTGTCGGTCGCCAAGGAAATCGAACTGGAAGACAAGTTCGAGAACATGGGCGCGCAGATGGTGAAGGAAGTCGCGTCCAAGACCTCCGACGTGGCCGGCGACGGCACCACCACCGCCACCGTGCTGGCCCAGGCGATTGTCCGCGAGGGCATGAAGGCGATCGCCGCCGGCATGAACCCGATGGATCTGAAGCGCGGCATCGACAAAGCCGTGGCCGCCACGGTCGAAGAACTGAAGAAGCTGTCCAAGCCCTGCACCGACGACAAAGCCATCGCTCAGGTGGGCACCATTTCCGCCAACTCCGACGAAGCCATTGGCCGGATCATCGCCAACGCCATGAAGAAGGTCGGCAAGGAAGGCGTCATTACCGTCGAGGAAGGCAAGAGCCTGGACAACGAACTGGATGTCGTGGAAGGCATGCAGTTCGATCGCGGCTATATCTCGCCCTATTTCATCAATAACCAGCAGAGCATGAGCGCGGAGCTGGAAACCCCGTACATCCTGCTGTACGACAAGAAGGTTTCCAACGTCCGTGATCTGCTGCCGCTGCTGGAAGGCGTGGCCAAGGCGAGCAAGCCGCTGCTGATTGTCGCCGAAGATGTGGAAGGCGAAGCACTGGCGACTTTGGTGGTCAATACCATTCGCGGCATCGTCAAGGTCGCGGCCGTCAAGGCGCCTGGCTTCGGCGACCGCCGCAAGGCCATGTTGCAGGATATCGCCATCCTGACCGGTGGCCAGGTCATCTCCGAGGAAGTCGGGCTGACTCTGGAAAAAGCCACCCTGTCCGATCTGGGCACGGCCCGCAAGATCGTGGTCGGCAAGGAAAACACCACCATCATCGACGGCGCCGGCAAGACCGACGAGATCCAGAGCCGGGTCGAGCAGATTCGCCGCCAGATCGAGGAAGCCACTTCCGATTACGACAAGGAGAAGTTGCAGGAGCGGGTGGCCAAACTGGCCGGCGGCGTGGCGGTGATCAAGGTCGGCGCGGCCACCGAGATCGAGATGAAGGAAAAGAAGGCCCGCGTCGAAGACGCGCTGCACGCGACCCGCGCGGCCGTCGAGGAAGGCGTGGTGGCTGGCGGCGGCGTCGCGCTGATTCGCGCCCTGCAGACGATCAAGGGACTGAAAGGCGACAATGCCGATCAGGATGTGGGCGTATCCATCGCATTGCGCGCCATGGAAGAACCCGCGCGCCAGATCATCGGCAATGCCGGCGACGAGCCTTCCGTCATCATGGACAAGATCCTGCAGCAGTCCGGCAATTACGGCTATAACGCCGCAACCGGCGAATATGGCGACATGATCGAGATGGGCATTCTGGACCCGACCAAGGTGACCCGCTCGGCGTTGCAGAACGCGGCTTCCGTGGCGGCCCTGTTGATCACCACCGAGGCGATGATCGCCGAACTGCCGAAGAAAGACTCCGGCGGCATGGGCGGCATGGGCGACATGGGCGGCATGGGCGGCATGGGCGGCATGGGCGGCATGGGCGGCATGATGTAAGCTCGTCTTCCAGGCTTCCAACTGGAAAGCCCCGCTTCGGCGGGGCTTTTTCATGCGTGGACCGGCGACAGCGAGAGAACGGTTAGCCCTTGCGGCCGAAATAGGCGCGAAACAGGTCGAATTGCACATCGCAGCCCGCTTCGGCGAAGCCGGCGGCGCGGATGGCCTGGACGATGGTGTCCGGAGGGACACAATGGTCGATGGTATCCCAGTAGTAGCGCATTAAGGTCTGCATCTCCCGCTGGCCGCTGGTCAAGCGGCCGAGCAACGGAATCACCCGGCCGAGATAGAACTTGAGCGCGGCACGCCTGAACGGCGCGGTGGGCCGGGCGATTTCCAGGATGAGGAGCACCCCACCCGGTTTTAACACCCGCTGAAATTCGCGAAAGGTGGCGTTGAGATCGGCGACATGGCGCAACGCATAGCCCATGCTGACAAAATCAAAACGCTCATCGGCGATCGGCAGTTGCTCCATCTGCCCCTGCACCAGCGAAATATCCAGCAGGCGGCGTACTTCGTCCAACATCCCCGCGCTGACGTCCAGTCCGACCACCGCCTGCCGGTCCTGGATAATCGCCAGCGCCTGCCGAGCCACCAGTCCGGTGCCGATGGCGACATCAAGCACGCTCATGCCGGGCCGCAGACCGGCATGAGCCAGCGCGCGGCGGCGGTACCAGCTACCCGATCCCCATGACAGCAAACGGTTGACCCGGTCGTAATAGCCGGCAGTGCGGTCGAACAGCCCGCGCACGAAAGCGGGGCGCTGGGCCAAGTCTGGATAGTACTCGGGCAGCACCGGGTGTGGTTTCAACGGTTGGTCGGGTTTCAAAAGGCATCGTCCTGGAGCGGATTTACGGGGTGGGACTGACCGCCAGCCCTTCGATTTCGATCAGCAATTCCCGGCGGCAGATATCGGCGCGCAGGAACAGCATCGGCGGATCGGCGTCGAGCGCCTGGGCGATCCGTTGCCGCAGCGGCGCCGGGTCAAGGTCCGGCCGGCAGTAGA
>JBATDL010000362.1:0-2581 GCA_049663445.1 Candidatus Competibacter sp. | reverse complement strand
ATCCACCGCGAACGCCACTCGATGGATCGCCTCGAACTCCAGGCCCTCATCGTGCAGGTTGACCAGTTCGACCAGGGCATGGCGGGCGGGATGGTTCATGATCGCCACCGGGTCGGGCGCGGCGCGCTTGAGGTTCTCCCAGATCTGCTTGGCGGTGGCGAAGGAGTGGTTGCCGTCGCCCATGGCGTACAGCAGAACCGGCTCGTCGGTCACGCCGTAGCGCTCGGCGAACAGCGTCGGATCGGCCAGCCGCGCGAGCTGCTCGACCACCCACTGCATCAGCATCGGATGCTCCAGCCGCCAGCCGCGCACCCGACCGCCACCCAGCATCAGCGGAACGTCGTACAGAGGCTTCAGTGGTTCGGAACGCAGTGATTCGATCACCAAATGCTGGGGGTCATCGATCAGCACCATGACGTGCGGCAGTTCCAGCGGCGCACGCTCGCGCACCCGCACTCGCGGCGGCAAACGCTCCAGGATGGTGCCCTCGGTCGGGCGTATCAGGGTCTTGGCGTCGGGGTTAAAGTCGTAATGCTCCAAATCCAGGGCGACGACCAATCCCCAGCGAGTCCGGCCGCGAACCGTCTCCCGTTCCACCAACACCAGTCCCGGCGGTTGCGGCGCCAGTACCCCATCGGCCAGATAACGGCGCATGGCCTCCTGAATGGCCTGAATCCGCGCGGCCTCGTCGGCGGCGCCGAGATAAACCTCCGGCAGTATCAAGCGCAGCGTGGAGGGGGCTTCGCCCACCCGCGCCTCGACCCGCGCCCAGTAATCCGGCTGCGAGGTGTACTGGTCGCAAGCGACCACCGCCCAGCGGGTGAGATCCGTCCCCGCTCGGGGCAACAGGAGAGTCGGAATCTGTAGAGCAATCTGCGCGAAATTCATGGACAGCCTCTTTATATTGGTGGCGGCGGCGGCAACCCCGGCCAGCGCGCCGGCGGTTCCTTCGCAAGCTTAACAAATGGCCGGAATCGAACAAACCATCCTTATGCCGTCCAGCAAGCTTGCCGGCGGCGGCGTATTATTTAGCTATCGGGCCATGGCCACCGCGCCATCAACATCTCACAACCTGCAAGGTATCCGTCATGCGCAAGCTGATGAAAATCCTGACCGCTCTCCTTATCGTCTTGATCCTGATTGCCGGCGGTGTGGGCGGTTACCTGTGGTACAACACCAAACAGCAAGTCGATCAATTCGTGATGATGGCCAAGCCGTTCGCCGAAATCAGTTATGGCGGCATCGATGTCTCGCCGGCCGGATCGCTGGGGGTCACGCGGCTACGGATCGCGCCCAACATGGTGAACGATGTGATCACCATCGGCGCCATCCGGATGCACGCTCCCAACATTCTGGCCCTGCTGGAGGCCCGCTGGAAACTGAGCCGAAGAGAACTGCCCGACGCGTTGTCGCTCTCCGTGCGCGACTTCGAGCTTCCCTTGTACGGCGGTATTCTCGGCGCGTCGCCGCCATCTTCCCGGCGGAGCGGCCCGCTTGAAGATCTGGATGCGCTGGGGTGCGGGCAGGTCGCGCATCTCGGCGGCACCGAGTGGCAGGAGATGGGTTACGATCATTTTATCGGCAACGTTGAAATCGGTTACCGCCTCGATGCCGCTCACAACATATTGGTGGTTCGGGTAGACAGCAACACCCGGGACTGGGCGACGATGAACATGGACATCGGCTTGGCCATCCCCGGTTCCGTGCGATCCATCACGGAATTGGCCACCCAGACCAAACCCAAGCTAGCCAGCCTGAACGTCACGATCCAGGACGACGGTTTCAACCAGCGCAGAAACAACTACTGCGCCGCCAAGGCCGGTAAAACCATCGACGACTATCTGGCCGACCATGTGCGGTTGCTGACCGAGCGCTTGAGCGCCAACGGCATCAATCCAGGTCCGGGACTCATTGCGGCGTACCGGCAGTTTCTTTCCAATGGCGGGCGGATCACTCTCACCGCCGCCCCCCCCGCCCCCATCGACCCCAGCGAACTTCAGTACTACAGCGCCGAAGATGCCATCAAGTTGCTGGGTCTGAAAATGCAGGTCAACGGCGAAGCAGTCACCGATTTGTCCGCAAGCTGGGACAGTGCCAAGGTTGCCCACGCCCTGGGCGCCGAACCGGAACCGGAGCAATCGGTGGAAGAAGCCGCGCCGGCCCCTGCCGAACAGGTCGTCATGATCCAGAAAAGCTATCACCCGACTCCAGTCGGGGAACTCGGTCAATATGTCGGTAAAATCGCCAAGCTGAAAACCTCTACCGGCGCCACCTTTAAAGGGCAGTTGGGAGTGGTCGCGGAAGGGATGGTTAAAATCAAAATTCGCAAATCCGGCGGCAGTGTGACCTTGTCCCTGCGAACCAACGAGATCGACTCGGCGCAAGTGCTTTACTGAAAAGCATAGTTCCTCATTTCAATTCAATCCGCGCCTGCCAATTACGGCGGGCGAATCCGGTTGCGGATCGAGAGCCTTCAACCCCACATCGAGAACGACCTGATCCGCGTTCACGCCAGCCAAAGCACCCTGATTCAGCAGCTCCGGCACTTCCCGCATGCCGAGCACGACGATGGCCCGGATGC
>JBATDL010000361.1:0-3855 GCA_049663445.1 Candidatus Competibacter sp. | reverse complement strand
GCTACTGGCCCGGGAGCCGAGGTTGGCCGCCTGTCTGCTGAAAGACGAATCCCTGGAAGAAACGCTGCCGGCGCGGGTCAACGCGTTGTAGGGATCTTGTGAAACCGCCGCGAAAGGAAGAGTGATGCGATGCCCTCCGACCATAAAACCCCATCGTTTCAGGAGCGCAAGGCGCGGCTGCGCCAGTCTTTTCTGGCCCAACTGCCGGAACGGCTGAAAAACGCGCAAGAACAGATCGCCGGCCTCGCTTCGGGCAACGGCCGGGAACAGACGCTCGAAACGCTCCACCTGTTGTTTCACTCCCTCAAGGGTTCCAGCGCCTCGTTTGGCTTGCAGTCAATCAGCACCCTGGCCCAGCGGGCGGAACAGGCGTTGAGAACGAGGGCGGATGGTGAAGAAGCGATCGCTGCCCTGATTGCCGGTCTGGGCGAAGTAACGGACGCGCTGGAGCAACTCGCACACGATGCAGCCGGTTCCGACGGTTCCGACGGTTCCGATACCACATGCGAGTTTGAAATTCCCGACCCGCAAAAGGATCGGGAGATGGGCGGCAGCGGGCGGCGGGAAAAATGGGTCTATCTGTGCGACGACGATCCTATTCAAGTCCAGCAACTCACTGCCCAACTGGACTGTTTCGGGTATCAGGTGACCCCCTTCACCAGTCTGGCGGCGCTGCGGCGTGCGGTGGAAGAAAAACCGCCCACCGCGATCATCATGGACGTGATGTTTCCCGAGGGTATTTACGCCGGCCCCCAGGAGTTGGCCGAGCTGAACGTCCGCACCGGCCAGACCGTGCCCAGCGTGTTTATCTCCTGCCGGGACGATTTCGACTCGCGGCTGCAAGCGGTCAAGGCGGGGGGCAGCGCCTACTGCCCGAAGCCGGTGAAAGCCAACGAGATCGTGGAGATCCTTGACTTCCTCACCAACCAAGCGACCCCGGACCCGTTCCGGATTCTGGTGGTGGACGATGAGCCGGAGGTGGCTCGTTACCACGCCCTGGTGCTGGAGGAAGCGGGGATGGTGGTCGAGGTGGCGACCGCGCCGAAGCGGGTGCTGGCGGTGCTGGATGCGTTCAGAGCCGATCTGGTGCTGATGGATATGTACATGCCCGACTGCTCCGGCCCGGAGCTGGCGCGGCTGCTGCGCCAGATACCTGGCTACGTCAGCCTGCCGATCATCTATGTCTCTTCGGAGACCGATGTCGATCGCCAGTTCAAGGCGCTCGAAGTCGGAGCCGATGGCTTCCTCACCAAGCCTATCGAGCCTTCCCGGTTGGTGGTGGAGGTAAGCCTGCGCGCCGAGCGGATGCGCACGCTGCATTCGCTGATGGTGCGGGACAGCCTGACCGGACTGTTCAATCACAACGCCATCATGCAGTTTCTGGACATCGAACTGGCCGATGCCCGACGCCGCAACAGCCCGCTTTGTTTTGCCATGCT
This sequence comes from Candidatus Competibacter sp., assembly GCA_049663445.1. Taxonomy (GTDB): domain Bacteria; phylum Pseudomonadota; class Gammaproteobacteria; order Competibacterales; family Competibacteraceae; genus Competibacter. The sequence goes on along the minus strand of JBATDL010000361.1, from coordinate 2,416 downwards.
CGACGTGGATCACTTTAAAAAAGTCAATGATAGCCATGGCCATCCGGTGGGCGACCAAGTGCTGGTGGCGCTCAGTCGGGGCTTGCGGCTACGCATGCGGGATTCGGATTTGGTCGGGCGCTACGGCGGCGAGGAATTCGCGTTGGTGTTGTCCGGGCTGGAAGTCGGGCCGGCGAAGAAGATCATCGACACCCTGCGCAAGAACTTTGCCGGAGTGGTTTTTTTCGCCGGCCAGGATCGGTTTACCTGCACGTTCAGCGGCGGAGTGGCCGCATTTCCGGAGTTCTCCACCGCCGCCGCGTTGGTGGAGGCGGCCGATCAGGCGCTCTATCGGGCCAAGCACGGCGGCCGCAACCGCGTGGAGGTCGCTCGCGCCGACACAGTCCCGTCCGCGAATTTGGAGATGGGCAATGAGCGATGAGCAGGCGCAGTTATCGGAGATCCTGGAGCGGCGCCGGCAGGCGAACAGCGGCATCCTTGATGTTGAGGCGCCTACCGCTCAGATGGTGATCTTCGCCTTGGGCAACGAGCTGTTTGCCTTCCCAGGCGCCAACATAACGGAAATCCTGCCGCTGTCACCCATCTATTTCGTTCCCGGTTGTCCGCCGTCCCTGGAAGGGGTGATCAACGTGCGCGGCGACATCGCTTCGGTGATTCGTTTGAGCGATCTGCTGGGGGTGGAGCGCGCCGCCATCGGCCGCCGGACCGCAATCCTGATGGGGCAGGGCGGCGGGATGCGCAGCGGCTTGCGGGTGGATCGGGTGGAAGACGTGCTGGATGTGGTGCGGGACACCATCCACGATCCGCCCTGCACCCTACCGGAAGAGTTGCGACCACTGGCGACCGGTGTATTCGAGCACCGGGGGCGAATGGTTTTGGCGCTGGACCTGGAGCGGCTGTTTCAGGACTACCGCGCCGGGCTAGGGTAGCGTCCCGGTGACGGCGGCTCTCCAGGCGGATCGCACGGAACGGGCGGCGGGCATCGATCTGGTGCTTTTTTCCGCCGGCGGGCTCACGTTCGCGGTGGAAAGCGCCAAGGTGCGGGCTCTGGAGGCGGCGGATGAGTCCGAAGCCTCAAACCTCGCCAATCTGTTGGGGCTACCCGCCGCCGCGCCCGTGGCGGGGATCCGGATCCCGTGTCGGCGATTGCGTCTGCTTCACCCGTCCGGCGAACTGGCGGTGCATGTGGACGAACCGGTCATCCATTGCCGCCTGTCCGCCGCCGCTCTGCACCCGTTGCCGCTGCTGCTGGCGGCGGTACTCACCCTTCCTTGCGTGTGCGCGCTGGCCCACCTGGAAGATCCGGACGGCGAGTCGCTGGCCGTCGTGCTCGATCCCGCCCATCTGCCTATCCGCTGATTTCCCGATCCGGACGATTGGAGTTTGGAAAATGATAATACTCATGGCGCTTTCCGATCCGTCAAGAGAGAATCCGGCCTTCGCGCTTTTCCTGGGAGTCCGGTCCAGGAAGGACAGCCAATGAACCGCCCGTCGGGCGCGCAACCCTGAGCATCCCGTGCCAGAAACGGTCAACCCACCCCATCGATCACGACGCGCCTCCTGGCTGCTGAAAGCGGTCCTGCCGCTGGCGCTCCTTGGCTTGGCCGTCGCCGGCTTCGCGCTGCTCAAGGCTACCCGCGCGGTGACGCCGCCAGTCGCCGCTCAGGAGAAATCCTGGCGGGTCAGCGCCATCGAGATCGCGCCCGGCCGTCTGACACCCAACCTATTGCTCTACGGCACGGTCGAGGCGCCGTTGGAGGCGGAGATCAAGGCGGCGATCACCGCCGATGTAGCCCAGGTCGCGGTCCGTGAAGGCCAAACCGTCGCCGCCGGCGACACGCTGGTAGCACTCGACGAGCGGGACCTGGTCCTGAGCCTGCGCCAACGCCAGGCGGACCTGAAGGAAAGCGAAGCGCAAATCGCCAGCGAGCAGGCTCGCCACGCCGACAATCTGCAAGCCTTGCAACGAGAAAAAAACCTGCTGGAGTTGGCGGAACGAGCCGTGACGCGCTCACGGAACCTGAATTCCCGGCAATTGACTTCGCAATCGGCACTGGACGAAGCGCGTCAAGCGGTCGAAAAACAGGCATTGGCCCTCAATACCCGTCAATTGGAAGTTGATGACCATGCCGCTCGTCTGGCCCAGCTTCAGGCCCGTCGCGCTCGCGCCGAGGCCCTGCGGGATCAGGCTCAGTTGGATCGATCCCGCGCGCTCGTCATTGCGCCGTTCGCCGGCCGCGTGACCCGGATACCGATTGTGCCCGGCGATCGCGCCCGTCCGGGCGATCTGTTGCTGGCGCTCTATCCGGTCGGCGATCTCGAAATCCGCGCCCAGATACCATTCCGCTATCTGCCGGCGGCGCGCATCGCTCTGGCGGCACCCCAGCCGCTCCGGGCGACGGCGACGGTGGACGGC
>JBATDL010000360.1:0-11251 GCA_049663445.1 Candidatus Competibacter sp. | reverse complement strand
GGGCGGCCAAAACGACTACTCGTAAAATTTAGAGATCGCGCGATGGCTACTGCTTGGCTGGCTCAACCGGTGCCGCCGGCATCGTGGAAGCCTTCGGCATTTCGGGCGCCTTCGGCGCAGCTGGCATGGGAGCCTTCGGCATTTCGGGCGCCTTCGGCGCAGCTGGCATGGAAGCCTTCGGCATTTCGGGCGCCTTCGGCATCGCCGGTGCGGCAGCCCCGCCGACCATCAGCATATCCTTATTGGTGGCCAGTGTTTTTTCGCCAACACCAGACACCTTACTCAAATCCTCCACGGACTTGAAGGGACCGTTGACCTCCCGATACTTCACAATTTCGGCCGCTTTCTTCGGACCAATCCCCTTCAATCCCTCCAACTGCCCGGCGGTCGCCGTATTAATATCGATCGCTTGCGCGAACACCACAGCGGAACAGAAAGCCAACAACAGGCCAAAGATCACATTTATCAACTTCATTAGCATCCTCCTAAAAATATGAAATTGGAGACAGTGCCTTGCCAGCGAACCTGCGCCAGCACTCATAAAATAGACAATATAAATACAAATGCAACCTGAATGAAGCTTAATGCGGCAAAAAGTCTTAAAAATGATTCAAAAACGCATTTTCAGTCTGCAAAAGACGGGCAACTTGTACCTTGGCGATAAGATCTGCTAAGCGCCGGTTTTCATCACCAGATCGGGTATCGGTTTGATTGTGCTCCACTGCAAGCAACTTGGACAACACCAATGCAGGGATTTGACGACAAAACCACAGTTACCGCAGCGGTAGCGGGCGGCATTGTTGAGCATCTGAGTGCTGATACAGTGCAACGCCTTCAAGTCGCTGTATTCCGCGCCCTCGCCTCGCCCCAGTTTGATCTCGACTAGCCGGCGCAGGCCAAGCAGGGTCGGATACTCCCGTAGTTCGCGTTCGAGAAACCGCAGCGTCGCCTCCTCGCCCTCCTGCCGCAGCAACCACTCGGCCAGCGCATCCGTGATCCGCCCGCTGTGGTCTCGCTGCTGGACATCGCACAGATAAGCCACCCATTGATCAAGATGATCCAGCGCACCGTAACACTGACCAAGGGGCGCGATCACTTCCGGAAAATAGCCGCGATCCTGCCGTTCGACCGCCTGAAAAGCCAGGATCGCCGCCTGATGGTTACCCGCGCGCATCGCTAAATTGCCCAAAAGCAGGTTGGCCCGGGCGCAATCCGGATCGCGGGCCAGTGCGTCGAGCAGCCACTCTTTTACTTCGGTAAATTCGCTGTGCTCACTCGCTTCCTCGGCCAACTCGCAGCAGAAATGCGCGGTCTGCCGCCGCTTGGACTCACCACCGATTCGCTCCAGCCGGTCGCAATAGACAATCGCCTGGCGCCAGTCCTTTTCCTGCTGCAAGATGTGGATCAGGCGGGACAGCGCCACTGCCATGTGATCGGGCTGGTCAACCAATTTCTGAAACAAGCCCTCGGCCCGGTCGAATAAACCAGCGCGCAAATAATCTTCACCCAGTTCCAACAGAGCCCGGCGGCGCTGGTCGTCGGTCAGGGTGGTTCGCGCGATCAGGCTGCCATGAATATGGATCGCCCGGTCTACTTCACCGCGACGACGAAACAGGTTCCCCAAAGCCAGATGCGTTTCGGCGGTATCCTGGTCCACATCGGCCATGCGGGTAAAAACCTCAATGGCCTGGTCCGGTTTGTCGTCGATCAGATAATTCAAGCCCTTGAAATATTCGGCGCTGCGCGCGGTCGCATCATCCCGTCGTGCATGGTTGCGCCGGGCCGCCCACCAACCGGAGGCGGCGGCAACGGGCAATAGCAGCCACAGTAATTCCATCATGGCCTAGCGAAGTAACGCCGGTTGATCAACGCATTTCCCGGCCTGCTTTCCTGATCAACAAATTGATTTCCTGTTCCTTGCCGGATACAGACCGACGCAACTGGGCTACCTGCCAGCGCAGTGGCAATACGACAAAAGCCCCTATCAGGGCGGTCACCAATACGCCGGCGGCGAAAGCGCACACCACTACCAGCGATAACGGCAACACGGTCGCACCCAACAAATAGTTGACGGTCACCGGATCGGTGTGAAGAGTGGAAAATTCCACTCCCAACAGCAACACCACCAGCAAAATCGCAGCAATCAGAATAAACTTTATCCAGAACATCTGCTTCCCCCGCCGCCGGAACGGCTTGAAATCGATGAGGCTGGGTGGCTAACCGCACAAGCATGTTGATTTTGGCCCATTCTTCCAGACTCTCAACAAAAAACCCACTCTATACCGTGGGTTTTTGAACGACCAATGACAGCCGACCACCTGCCAGATTGATGGAGATTTACAAAAATCCATCGCCACCGTCATGATAAGCATGGTAGTCGTTGACTCGTTCGCGCAGCTCCTTACCCGGTTTGAAGTGTGGCACATATTTACCGGTCAGCGTCACAGCATCGCCTGTTTTAGGGTTGCGGCCGATCCGTGGAGGGCGAAAATGCAGCGAAAAACTCCCAAAACCACGAACTTCGATCCGCTCGCCACCGGCCAGCGATTCACTCATCTGCTCCAGCATGGTCTTGACCGCCTGTTCCACATCCTTGTAGGGAACATCGCTGCGTTTGCGCGCGAGAATCTCGATTAATTCCGATTTCGTCATGAAGTCCCTCCATCGAAAAACGCTCACCCTATCCCTCCCCCGCAGGAGAGGGGGTTTTGCCACAACCTTCTATTCGTCTTGCGCACCCATCTGTTCCTTGAAAATATCCCCCAAGGTCGCGCCGGTGCTGGATCTGCGGCTATAGTCCTGCAGAACTTCCGCCTCCTCGGCCATATCCTTGGCTTTGATCGACAAGGTAATGGTACGGTTCTTGCGGTCGACGCCAATGAACTTCGCCTCGACTTCCTCACCTTCCTTCAACAGCGCGCGGGCATCGTCAACCCGCTCACGCGACAGTTCGGAAGCACGCAGCGTCCCCTCGACACCTTGGCCCAGATCGACCATGGCCCCCTTGGAATCCACCGAGACAATGCGGCCCAAGATCACGCTGCCCTTGGGATGATCGGCGACAAAATTGGAGAAAGGGTCTTTATCGAGCTGCTTGATGCCCAGTGAGATGCGCTCGCGCTCGGGATCGACCGCCAGCACCACTGCCTCGACTTCCTGGCTTTTCTTGTACTGACGCACTGCTTCCTCGCCCGGCATATTCCAGGAAATGTCGGACAGATGAACCAGGCCATCGATGCCACCGTCCAAACCGATGAAAATACCGAAATCGGTAATCGATTTGATCTTGCCGGAGACGCGGTCGCCTTTGGCGTGGCCCTGGTCGAACTCTTCCCAGGGGTTCTGCTGGCACTGCTTCATGCCCAGCGAGATGCGGCGGCGGTCCTCGTCGATGTCGAGCACCATAACCTCAACTTCGTCGCCCAAGGCCACTACCTTGTTCGGGTTCACGTTCTTGTTGGTCCAGTCCATCTCGGAGACGTGGACCAGGCCTTCGACGCCTTCTTCGATCTCCACGAAGCAACCGTAGTCGGCAATGTTGGTCACCTTGCCGAACACCCGCGTCCCGACCGGATAGCGGCGAGCCAGCGCGATCCAGGGATCGTCGCCCAGTTGCTTGAGGCCCAGCGAGACGCGGTTGCGCTCGCGGTCGAATTTGAGCACCTTGACCTGGATGTGGTCGCCGACGGCAACCACTTCGGAGGGATGCTTGACCCGTCGCCAAGCCATGTCGGTGATATGCAACAGGCCATCGATACCACCGAGATCGAGAAAAGCGCCATAGTCGGTGAGGTTCTTGACCACGCCTTCGACGATCTGGCCTTCCTGCAGATTTTGCAGCAACGCCTCGCGTTCGGCGCTGTACTCCTGCTCCACCACCGCCCGGCGGGAAACCACGACGTTATTGCGGCGGCGGTCCAGCTTGATGACTTTGAACTCCTGTTCCTTACCCTCCAGATAGGCGGCGTCCCGCACCGGCCGCACATCCACCAGCGAACCGGGCAGAAAAGCGCGGATCTCACCGATATCCACGGTGAAGCCGCCCTTGACCTTGCCGCTGATCAGGCCCTTGATGATTTCTTCGCCTTCGAATGCCTTCTCCAAGGCGCTCCAGACACGGGCGCGCTTAGCCTTTTCGCGGGAGAGCCGGGTTTCTCCGAAGCCGTCCTCGAGCGCATCCAGGGCAACCTCGACCTCGTCTCCGACCTTGACTTCAAGCACGCCCTCCTCGTTGTAAAACTGTTCGAGCGGAATCAGTCCTTCCGATTTCAGGCCGGCATTAACCACCACGGCATCTGCCCGGATTTCCACCACCAATCCTAGGACAATGGCGCCGGGCTGCATCTGCTTGTCGACCAGGCTCTGTTCAAACAGTTCGGCAAAACTTTCGGTCATGGGTTATAGCTCAAGAACCGGCGGCATAAGCCGCCTCGGGTTGGTTTGCATAGGGTTCGGCAACGACGGGGCGCCCGAACCGGCTTCGAGTGACTGTGCTTCCACCACGGCGGAAACCTTCAGGGCTTGTGCCCAGAGCGCCCAGTCCCGGCGCTCGGCTAATTCGGTAACGTCAAAGTGTAGTTAGTAACGTCAAAGCGTAGCCAAGGGCGGCGCCGACGTAAAGGCCGAAACTCTAGGGGATTACCGTTACCGCCAGCCGTTGAACCGCAAGCGCCAGCGCCCACTCGCAGACCTCGGCCACGCCTAGTTGGGTGGTATCCAGCATTTCCGCATCGGCGGCAGGCCGGAGCGGCGCCACCGCGCGGTGGGCGTCGCGAGCGTCGCGTTCGGCAATCTCCTTGATAAGGCCGGTAAGGTTAGCATCCATGCCTTTTTCAATCAACTGCTTATACCGTCGGCGGGCGCGCTCTTCGGCGCTGGCGTTCAGGAACAGCTTGAGTCCGGCTTGTGGAAACACCACTGTACCCATATCCCGACCGTCGGCGATCAGACCGGGGGGGCGGCGGAAGTTCCGTTGCCGTTGCAGCAACGCGGCGCGCACCGCCGGCAGCGCCGCTACCTGAGACGCAGCATTACCGGCGGCTTCGCCGCGCAGGGCATCGCCCACCTCCATACCGTCCAGTAACACCTGTGAAGCTCCCACAGCATCGGCCACGAACACCACATCCAGTGCGATGGCCACCGCCGCCACTCGGGTTTCGTCCTCCAGCGGCAGGCCACGGCGCTGCGCCGCCAGCGCGGTCAATCGGTACAACGCGCCGCTATCAAGCAGATGCCAACCCAGTCGCGCCGCCAGCCACTGGCAAACTGTGCCCTTGCCGACCCCGCTCGGCCCATCGACGGTGATCACTGGCGCTTCGCCGCTCATGCCGCCTCCCGCTCCACCAGGTTCAAGCCCGCGATGCGTGCCAAAGCCACAAAATCGGGAAAGGAGGTATTAACATTGGCGCAATCCCGGATTAAGAGCGGATCGCGGGATCTCAGAGCGGCCATGGCGAAGCTCATGGCGATGCGGTGATCGCCGTGGCTGTCGACCATGCCGCCGGACAGGGCGCCACCCCGAATGACGATGCCGTCCGCAGTCGGCCCAGCGGCGATGCCCAATGCTGTCAAACCGTCGGCCATCACCTGAATACGGTCGCTTTCCTTGACCCGCAACTCCTCAGCACCGGTCAGCACGGTGATGCCCTCGGCGCAGGCGGCGGCGATAAACAATGCTGGGAATTCGTCGATAGCCAACGGTACCAAATGCTCGGGAATTTGAACGCCATGCAGCGGCGCGTGGCGCACTCGCAGATCGGCCACTGGCTCGCCGCCGGCCAGCCGCGGGTTCAACACCTCAATATCAGCCCCCATCAAGCGCAGGATGTCGAGCACTCCGGTGCGGGTCGGGTTGACGCCAACATGCTCCAGCAGCAGATTGGAACCCGGCGCGATGCTGGCGCCGACCAGGAAGAAGGCCGCCGATGAGATATCGGCTGGCACGTCGATTTCGGTCCCCGTGAGCTTCCCGCCACCGGTCATCGCGACGGTGCGGTCGCCCTCACGTACTAGCGGATAGCCGAACCCTTCCAGCATGCGTTCGGTGTGGTCACGAGTCGGCGCTGGCTCGGTGATCCGGGTGACGCCCGCAGCGTAGAGCCCGGCCAGCAGCAGGCAGGACTTGACCTGAGCGCTAGCCACCGGCAGTGGGTAGTCGATACCGATTAAGCGCCGGCCACCGTGAATCCGCAGCGGCGCGGCACCGGCTTCGCTCGTCTCGATCCAGGCACCCATCCGGGCCAAGGGTTCAGTCACTCGCCGCATGGGCCGGCGGTTGAGCGAAGCATCGCCTGCCAGCACCGTATCAAAAGGCTGTCCGGCCAGAAGGCCACTCATCAACCGCATCGAAGTACCGGAATTACCCATATCCAGCGGCTCGGTTGGCGCGCGCAACCCACGCAGACCAACACCATGCACGGTCACACGGCCCTGGTCCGGGCCGTCGATGCGCACGCCCATGGCGCGGAAAGCCCGCAGCGTCGCCAGACAGTCTTCGCCCTCCAGAAAACCGATCACGACGGTTGTCCCCTCGGCCAGCGCGCCGAGCATGATGGCGCGATGGGAAATCGATTTGTCGCCGGGCACCCGCAAGCGTCCGCGCAGAGCGCCGCCGGATTTGACGGTAAAGGTCAAGTCGGTCATGGGGAAAGTCAGTCAAGGTACAGGTTATCGCGAGCGCGTTTGGCTCGCTGGAACAGGGCAAGAACAGCGGCGCGGTCGTCGGCGCGGATCGCCTCGGCCAGCCGCGTCAGATCGGCGCTGAACAGGGCGATCATCTCCAGCAACTGCTCGCGGTTGGCCACACAGATATCGTGCCACATTTTCGGGTCGCTGGACGCAATGCGGCTGAAATCGCGGAACCCGCCGGCGGCGTAGCGAAAAATCTCCGCCCGGTCGTCGAGCCGCGCCAGGGTGTCGACCAGGGTGTAGGCCAGCATATGCGGCAAGTGGCTGGTAGCGGCCAATACCGCGTCGTGATGGCGCACGCCCATGTCCACCACCTCGGCGCCGGTCAGTTCCCACATCCGCCTGATCAGATGGTGCGAAGCGGCGGCGGTTTCCGCCAGCGGGGTCAGGATCACCCGTCGGCCTTGAAACAGGGTGGCAAACGATGCCTCCACCCCGCTCTGCTCGGTACCGGCGATAGGATGGCCGGGCACGAAATGTGGCGGGATATGGCCGTAAATCCGCTCGACGTCCGCCACCACGCTGCCCTTGGCGCTGCCGACATCGGTCACCACCGCAGCGGGGGCCAAATGCGGGACGATGGCGCGCAATACCGGCTCGATGGCGCCCAGCGGCACGGCGACGACCACTACATCGGCATCGGCCACCGCGCGAGTGGGATCGGTATCGTAACGGTCTATCACACCCAACCGCACGGCGGCGCGCAGATTGTCTTCGCCGCGGCCGGAACCGACCACCTCGCCCACTTCGCCCGCCTGCCTGAGCGCGCGGGCCAGCGAGCCTCCGATCAGGCCGACACCGATCACGCACAAGCGCTGGATCAACGGTTGCTCCACCGCCATATCAACCTCGCAATATGTCGTGCATGGCCTCGATCCAGCGGGCGTTTTCCGCTTCGGTACCGATGCTGATCCGCAGATGGCGCGGCAAGCCGTAGTTGTCCACCGGACGGGCAATGACACCGCGCTTCAGCAACTCCACGAATACCTCCCGTCCCGGCTGGTTCAGATCCACGCACAGGAAGTTGCCGGCCGATGGCAGCCAGCTCAAACCCCATTGACGGCAAGCGTCCTGTAACTGCTTCATGCCGGCACGGTTGGTCGCTCGACCGCGCTCCAAGTGCTCGACATCATCCAGCGCCGCCGCCGCCGCGACCAGCGCCAGGCTATTGACGTTGAACGGCTGGCGTACCCGGTTTAATAGATCGGCCACCTGAGGATGGGAGACCGCGTACCCGACCCGCAACCCGGCCAAACCGTAAGCCTTGGAAAAAGTGCGAGTAACGATCAGATTGGGAAACCGGTCGAGCCAATTCAGGGTGTTGGGACAGTCCGCCTCGGTCTCGACGTATTCGCTATACGCCTCGTCCACCACCACGATGACCCGCTTGGGCACGGCTGCCAGCAAAGTTTCCAGTTCCGCCGTTTTCAGCCAAGTGCCGGTGGGATTGTTGGGATTGGCGATGAACATCACCCGGGTACGGTCGTCGATCGATGCCAATAGGGCCGCCGGATCGTGGCCATGGGGTATGGCATGGTCGGGTAGATTGGCCTTGGCGATACGAGCGGTCGCGCCGATGGCTTGGGTGACAATGGGATAGACAGCGAAAGCGTGTTCGGAAAATATCGCCTCGTGCTCCGGCGTCAGAAAGGCCCGCGCCACCAGTTCCAGTACATCGTTGGAACCGTTGCCGAGAGTCAGCGCCGAGGTGGAAACACCAAGTTTGGCGGACAGCGCCGTTTTGAGTTCGAAGCCGTTGCCGTCGGGGTAGCGGGCCAGATCGCCGAGCGCTTCCCGCACGGCGATCATGGCCTTGGGGCTGGGACCGAGCGGATTCTCGTTGGAAGCCAGCTTAACGATATCGCTCAGGCCGTATTCCCGGCGCAATTCGCTCTCCGGCTTGCCGGGCTGGTAGGGTTGCAGGGTGCGCACGCCGGGGGCGGCGAGGGAGAGGAAATCACGGGTCATGGGGAATGAGTTCCTTTGAGCTTGAAGATCGCTTCTCATATCAAGGCAGTGGGACACCGCCGTGTTCAAACCACCTCGACGCTAAACGCCGATCCCCCTTAATCCAGGGAGGAAAAATTCTGCCCGCCGCCCATCGACCTCAAAGCACACCCTTTGGATACGAGCCCAGCACCCGGAACAGGCTGGCCTGCTCGCGCAGTTCGGTGAGCGTGCTAGCCACTGGCTCATCCTGAGCATGACCATCCAGATCGATGAAGAACACATAATCCCACATGCCGCGCCGCGAGGGCCGCGACTCGATGCGGTTCATGCTGACCTTGTTCCGGGCCAGCGGCTCCAGCAGATTGAACAACGCGCCGGGCCGGTTCAGCGAGGCCACCAGCAACGCGGTCTTGTCGTCGCCGGACGGCGCGATCGGCTGGGTGCCGATAATCAGGAAGCGGGTGGTGTTATTCGGCTCGTCCTCGATGTTGCGAACCAGGGTTGGCAATTGATAGATGTCCGCCGCGCACTGGCCGGCAATCGCCGCCGCGTCCGCCTCGTCGCGCACCCGTAACGCCGCCTCGCCGTTACTGCTCGCCTCGATCTGTTCGACCCGAGGCAAATTCGCATCCAGCCATTCACGGCACTGCGCCAGCGACTGCCGGTGAGAATAGATGCGACGGATGGCCGCCAGATCGACGGCGCGGGTGATCAGGTGATGATTGATGCGGATCTGCACTTCGCCACAGACCCGCAACGGCGATTGCAGGAACATGTCCAGGGTATGGTTGACCACCCCCTCGGTGGAGTTTTCCACCGGCACCACGCCATAGTCGGCGGAGCCGGCCTCGACCTCGCGGAACACCTCATCGATGGCCCGCAAGGGGATGCTGTGAATGGATTTGCCGAAGTGCTTGAGCGCCGCCGCCTGAGTGAAGGTCCCTTCCGGGCCGAGAAAGGCGATGCGCAGCGGCTCTTCCAGCGCCAGACAGGCCGACATGATCTCGCGGAACAGCCGGGCCATTTCCTCGCTGCTCAGCGGCCCTGGATTGGTTTCGATCACCCGGCGCAACACCTGTGCCTCGCGTTCGGGGCGGTAAAAATTGCCGGTGGCGCCAGCGGCCTGCTTGATCGCGCCCACCTGCTGCGCGCAGCTCGCCCGTTCGGAGATCAGCGTCTGGATTTGCCGGTCCAGCGCATCAATGCGTTCGCGCAACGCACGCAGGCTGTCCGCCTCGCTCATGCCGCCGGCTCCTCGTCATCTTGGGCGTCTTCCGGCGGCGCGCTTTCGTCATCGACCGATACATCGCCGGGAACGTCCACCTCGCCGATGCTTTCGATTTTCTCGACTCCGACCAGCTTCTCATCGCCTTGCAGGCTGATCAGCTTCACCCCCTGGGTGTTACGACTCACCAGTGAAATCTCTTCGACCCGGGTGCGCACCAGCGTACCCCCGTCGGTAATCAGCATGATGTCGTGGTCGCTCTCGACCTGCACCGCACCGGTGACCCGGCCGTTGCGCTCGGAGGTTTGAATGGAAATGACGCCTTGGCCACCCCGGCCCCGGCGCGGATAGTCATCGACCGGAGTGCGCTTGCCGTAACCATTTTCGGTGACGGTCAGCACCGTGCCTTCACCCACCACGATCAGGGCGATGACCTTCTGCTCGGCGCCCAGGCGGATCCCGCGCACCCCGCAGGCGGAGCGACCCATGTCGCGCACCTCGGTCTCGGCGAAACGCAGCACCTTGCCGGCATCGGTGAACAGCATCACATCGCTCTGACCGTGAGTCAGCGCCACATTGACCAACTGGTCGCCCTCGCGCAGGTCGATCGCGATGATGCCGCTGGGACGTGGCCGGGAATAGGCCGATAACGGCGTCTTCTTGACCGTACCGTTGGCGGTAGCAAAGAACACGTCATGATCGTCACCGAACTCGCGCACCGCCAACACCGCGTTGATACGCTCGCCCTCTTCCAGCGGCAACAGGTTGACGATGGGGCGACCGCGTGCGGTTCGGCTGGCCTGCGGCAACTCGTAGACCTTCTTCCAGTACACCTTGCCGCAGTTGGAGAAGCACAGGATGGTGTCGTGGGTGCTGGCGACAAACAGCTTGTCGACGAAATCCTCTTCCTTGAAGGTGGTGGCTGCCCGGCCGCGCCCACCGCGTTTTTGTGCCCGGTACAACGACAAGGGCTGCGACTTGACGTAGCCGGCGTGCGACAGCGTGACTACCATGGCCTCTTCGTTGATCAGGTCTTCGAGATTCAGGTTCTGTTCGTCGGGCAGGATCTGGGTGCGGCGGGCATCGCCGTACTGGGCGCGCAGATCCAGCAGTTCGGCGCGGATCACCGCCGTCAAGCGCTCCGGCACGGTGAGGATCTCCAGGTAGTCCTGGATGCGGGCCAATAGATCCTGGTACTCGTCCAGCAGCTTGCGCTGTTCCAGTCCGGTCAACCGGTGCAACCGCAAATCCAGAATCGCCTGCGCCTGAGCCGGTGACAGCCGGTAGCCGGCTTCACTCAGACCGCATTCCGCCGCCAGGTCGTCCGGCCGCGACGCCGCCGCGCCGGAGCGGGCCAATAGATCGGTGACCGAACCCGGCGTCCAAACC
>JBATDL010000359.1:0-3581 GCA_049663445.1 Candidatus Competibacter sp. | reverse complement strand
CCTGAGTTTTATAAAATAACCTGTTGATTTTGCTTGGCCTATGGGGGCTGCTCGAAGATCTGGATTTTCAGAGAGTTCCATCACCCGATGTGACCAAGATGAAACCCAAAACTGTCCGAACCATTGTGCCCTCAAAGTGGGAAATAATTTTCATTTTCCGCCCTAAATTTTAAGCGAACGGTGAGTACAATTATATTGTTTTCAGAAAAATCACCAAAAAATGTAAAAATTTTATTAATAAGTCCTCTATAAAAAAGTATGAACTTTTTAATAAATTGCAGCCTATGACATAAAAATTAAGACCTCCATACAAATAATGACTTTAGATTCCATAATGAAGTTCATCACGTAAACTGAGGGACACCACCCATAAATTTAGCCTCGTTAAAAAGCAACTAGCGAATTTTATAAAAATCACCTGATTATTTTATCAGGTGATCAAGTAAATAGCTTTTAAGCCTGCAAATTTATTTCTACTTTCTTGTTTGATATGGGCCGGTTGGCTCCCAATTTTTAAGTACGGCTTTCCTCCCATACTCAACTATTGCATCATCCATATTTACCAAGTAATTATTATTAGTTTCTGGTATTAGTGTTCTTCCTTCCTGACTCCCAAGCGGTATTCCTAGATTTGTCGAGGCAATATTTTCATTTGGGGCGGCCATTTTCATCCTTATAAAGTGGTTTATATTGGTTAAAATACAACAATTGCTAACACGATACATTTAATGTTGTATTAAAACAACATTAAGTTTGTAATAATAGTTTTAATCATAGTTGATTGCAATAAGGACACCTCTAGAAATTCCGCTACTCATCCTGAGGAGAGGAATCGACGGTGGGCTTTTCGGTCCTTCATTTGACAAAATATCAGTCTGTTGTATACTGTATAATACATTATTAAACAGTTAATTACCGAGGTATGGACGTGGCCAGACGATACAAAACGCTGGGATTTTCGGTGCCGCCGATGATCGCCACCCGCATTGAGGAGGTGGTGCGAGAGCGACAGCTCACGCGCAGCGAGTTGTTTCGCGAGATGTTCCGGGCATGGGAAAAACTGGACCAGCAGGCGCGCGTCCATCCGGATTCGGACGAGGCTATTTTGAAGTTGGCGGCGGAAGAGAAGGAAAAGGAGCGGCGAAACCCGACTCCCATTGAGGACGATTTGCGATTTTTCGAGGAGTTGCGGAAAGACTTGCAGCGACGGGCGAAAGAGCGGGGACTCACGGTGACGGAAGACGGCGAAATCGTTGAAACCGCGCGGGTATGAGGGCCACAACGGGACTTCGGGCGGTGCTCGATACCAACGTGTACCTGTCGATATTCGTGTTTCCCGAGTCAAGGATGTTCGACCTGTGGCGACTGGCGCGAGAAGGTCGCTATACGGTGGTGATTTCACCCTTCATCGTCCGCGAGTTCATGGAAAAACTGCGAGAGAAATTCGGGGTTCCGGCGGAAGCGAGAGAACTTATCAAGAGGAAGGTGCTTCGAAAAGCCGATATTGTGCAACCGCAAACCGTTCCGAAAGTGATCGCCGATGACCCCGACGACGACCACATTCTCGCGTGCGCCGTAGCGGGGAAAGCGGCTATCATCGTGTCGGGGAACAAACACCTGCTCCGGCTCAAAGAATACGAAGGCATCCCGATTGTTCGCCCGATGGATTTTCTCCGCACGCTGGGGAGCACGTAGACCGAGGCGAATATCGGACGTCCGATACCGGCCAGAGCGTTTCCTTCGCCCCCTCATTTGACAGAATTTCCCACCCCCCTATGATGGAGAAGCCAGGGTCCCGGCCGCGCGGGTTCCTCCAGCCATCCTTTCGGACCTCCACCACGACACCCTTTTAAGCCACTCTCCATGAGCACCGTCATCGCCATCGCCAATCAGAAGGGCGGGGTGGGGAAGACCACTTCCACCATTAACCTCGCCTACGCACTCGCCCACCGGGGTCAACGGGTACTGGCCATCGACGCCGACCCGCAGGCGAGCCTGACCATGTATTTCGATCATGACCCGGACGCCCTGGAGGAAAAAGAGAAAACCCTGTACTTCGGGCTTCTAGGCGATACGCCCATGGAAGCGCTCATTCTGGGCGAGAACCCCGCGCTCATTCCGTCGAGCATCGCCTTGGCGGACGCCGAACCGGAACTCATCACCAATGTGCTTCTGTCGGCGCCGACGGTGTTGCGGGACAAGGTGCGAGAGATTCGCGACCGCTACGACTTCATCCTTATCGACTGCACGCCTTCCTTGGGACTCCTCACGGTGAACGCCATGACAGCGGCGGACGCGGTAATCGTGCCGGTGAAGACCGACCACCTGTCGTTTCGGGGCGTCGAACGGCTGTTTCAGACCATCGGCAAACTGCAACAGCGGCTCAATCCGTCTCTGCAAATTTTCGGGGTGCTCCCGACCCAATACAATTCCCGGAATCTTCACGACAATGAAACCCTGGAGCGGGTCCGGGAGGGCTTGGCCGCGCGCCAGGTCCGCATGTTCGAGCCCATCAACCGCAGCACCGCCTATGACAAGGCGAGCACCGAAGGCCGACCTACCCTCGAAATCGCGCCCAACACCCCCGGCGTGCAGGTGTACTACGCCGTCGCCGACGCCCTCATCGAGCATTTTTAGCAAACGCTTTTGGTCCGCTCTTCATTCTCTTAAAACACAAGGCTTATGAATCCGCCCAAACCGAAACGCGACTTTTTCTTTGGCACCTCACCCGATTTGCCGAAGATCGTGGAAATGAGCGTGAGCGAGATTCATCCCAATCCGGATCAGCCCCGGAAAACCTTCGACGAAGAGAAATTGCGGGAACTCGCCCGGTCCATCGAACGCCAGGGTTTGCTTCAACCCATCATCGTCCAGCGGCGGGAGGCGAGCGATGGAGGCTATCTCCTGGTGGCCGGGGAACGCCGGTTTCGAGCGTTTCAGCGCCTCAACAAAGCCACCATCCCCGCCATCATCACCGAGGGAAACCCCGATGAAATCGCCCTCATCGAGAACATCCAGCGCGAAGACCTGAACCCCTTGGAGGAAGCCGAGGCCCTGGAACGGATGATGGAGCGCTACCACTACACCCAGGAAGAGTTAGGGAAGGTGATCGGGAAGGCACAGAACACGGTGAGCGAGACCCTGCAACTCACCACCCTGCCACCTGAGATCAAGGACGAATATCGGACGTCCGATATTCGCATGGTGTCCAAATCCGCTCTCATCGAATTGACCCGGATCAAGGATACTCACCACCAACAATCGGTGTGGACGGCGATGAAACAGGGCCAATGGACGGTGCGAGCGGCCCGCAAAGCGAAGACGGCCACGAACCCCGGCATTCCCGCCCAGGACAAAGCCCTTGGAGCCGGACGGGCATTCTTGCGAAAAATCCAGACCATCGAGGTGATCGACCCCACCCACTACCAAGAGCTTCTGGCGCTCAGCGAGGCACTGCGGGAACACCTCACCCGCTTGCGCCCCCCGGAACCGCGCGAGGAGCGCTAACCCCAGAAAAAACGAGTATCGGACGTCCGATACTCGTTTTTTCTGGGGTTAGCGCTCCTCGCGCGGTTCCGGGG
>JBATDL010000358.1:0-1958 GCA_049663445.1 Candidatus Competibacter sp. | reverse complement strand
ATCGACGGCGCCCGCTTCACCGACGCCAAGCTGGACAGCACGATCTGGGTGGATCGGCGGCGCTGCCGGCCGGGGTCGGTGGGCGAGTGCCGGTGAAGAAGCGGGACGTTCAAAGCAAATGGCCCGGTCACCTGTGGTCCGGCGCCCGTAGCGACACGATTTTCCGATCCAATCCTACCGCGCCGTGAAGACAATATCCCCGTACCAGGCCGTGGCGCTTTGACCGCTATTATCGGTGTCGGTCATCAGCGCCACGGCGTCGATGGTGTCGATCTCCTCGCCGAATAGTTGCTTGAAATCGGCGCGGAGATCGCGCTTCTCGCTAACCCAGCGGCCGGTGTCCCGCATGCCCGAACGCAAGGCCATCACCCGGGCGTTGCTGGTATAGGCATTGTTCCAGGTCGCGCCCATTGGCTGGCTGCTGGCCCAGACATACACCAGCGAGCGAGTCTTCCAGAACGCCAAGCCGCCGGATACCACCACATACACTCGCGCCGGATAATCGTCACCAGCCTTGCCGCGCTCGTCCACCCCCTCCAGCACCCGATCCACCCGCCACGACCAATTCAAAAAGGGCGTGCGCCGCAAATCCACTCGGATTTCCCGGTACAACCCCGAAGCCGTCCCTCGGCTGTCGGCGAATAGCGCCCGCCGACCGCTCTTCCCATCAAAGGCGTAGTGAGTTTCACCCTGGAAGGATTTGGGTTGCCAACCGGTCAGATCGTCGGCGGAAAAGCGGCCGATCATCAGCGTCTCATCCGCCGCGCCCGCCCCGGTGGCCAACGTCAACAACGCCGCGCCCAGCACGATCTTAAAGCTCACCGTTCCTCCTTCGCCGGCTCGAACAACCGGTCCAGTCAATCCGCATCGTTGAAATGAGGCCGGCCGGCAGCGGCGCGGGGGGACGGACGGCACACCCCGTCAGCGTTCCCACCAATAGCCATCCGGCCAGACCGTATTTGAGTGTCCGCATTCAATCCGCTTTTACACCGGCTATCCACACAGACTGCCCGCTCGACCGCTCGTTCAGCGGCCCTAAACTCTCGCCCCAACCCATCGGACGTGCGAGCCGGACACCGCCACCGGCTACACTTGTGAAATAGGTCGCAACAGGAGAAGGCGTGCGCGTCCATTTGCTCTCGACGGCGGTCGCACCGCTGGGTTCCGGCTTGGGTGGCGGCGTGGAGCACATGATCGTTACCGCCGCCCGTCGACTCGGCGACCTCGGTTACGACGCGCGGGTGATCGCGCCGGCCGGCTCGGTGGCCGACGTGCCGAAACTGTGCACTCTACCCGGCCGGCTGGCGCCCAGCGCCGTGGGGCAAGGCGTCGATAATCCGCCAATCATCGATGCCGATGGATTTTTGGCCTCCGCGCTGCGCGAGCTGGGGACGCAACTTCGCCCGGACGATGCCATCCTGAACTTTTCCTACGACTGGCTGCCCCTGTTCGTGAGCGGTCTATTGCCTTGCCCGCTGGGCACCCTGGTCAGCATGGGCTCGCTGAACCGCGTGCTGGACTGGGAAATCCGCCACATTGCCCGCCGATACCCGGAACGGCTTGCCTGGCTCAGCGCGGCGCAGGCCGCCAGTTTCGGTCTGCGGGATTCGATCCGGCTGATCCCGCCGGGCCTGGATCTCGCCCGCTACCGCTACAACGCCCACCCCAGCCGCTCGCTGTGCTGGCTGGGGCGAATCGCGCCGGAAAAGGGGCTGGACGACGTATTCGCCTTCGCCATTCGTTCCAGCCAGGCAGTCACGGTGTTCGGCGTCATGCAAGACCCGGCATACTGGGAAGACTTGAATCGCCGTTATCCAGGCGCGCCCGTCCACTACGGCGGATTCCTGCACATGCCGGCGCTGGCCGAAGCGGTGCGCGATTTTCGGGCGCTGCTGATGACGCCGAAATGGCTGGAAGCGTTCGGCCTCGTCGGCATCGAAGCGCTGGCCTGCGGCACG
>JBATDL010000357.1:0-4426 GCA_049663445.1 Candidatus Competibacter sp. | reverse complement strand
ACAGAACTCCTGGCGCGAGAAAAGCGCTCAGCCGGCGGACGACACGCCGCCCAGTCCGGCCACGCCGACGAAACCTGGCCGTTCCCGCTCCCGGCGCAAGACCTGAGCGGTAGGTCATCCCGTCGTTCCGGCCCCGAGTCATGGATTCTTTATGGCAAATAAATTGTTCTATATTTATAGATAAGCAATAATACAAGTCATCATTCCGCAACGATCCGCATCCACGACCTGAACCGGGTAATCCGAGCATGATCTCCACCAAGCGTCTCTCGTTCCTCGGCTGGGTCCTGTCGGGAGTCGTGGTCGGGTGCGGGGTCGGACTGACGCCCCCAACCTTCGCGGCGCCACCCCTCGGCAGCGGGGTCGGGGGCGAGCCAGTACGGGTCCAGCCGGAGGCCCCGCCCACGTTACCCGTTCCCTCGGCCTCGCGGTGGGCGCCCGCCATGGTGGAGACCGTCGGCTCGACCAAGCTGTTGGCGGAAGGTAACGCCACGCCCCCCCCGAATGGCGGGTCCGTTCGCGCGGATGAGCCGGTGATCGGGGTTTCGCCCGAGCCCATCGCGGAATGTCCGCCGGAAGCGCCGATCCGCATCGACGCCACGCTCTGTGTTAACCAGGCCACGCTGGATACCATCGAGGCCGGCGGTCAACTGAGCTACGATCCCGCCACCGGTCAGGCGATCTTCACTAATCCCGCGCCGTATGACTATATCAATGGCGGTTATGCGTTTAACGCCGCCACCGAGCCCTGCGATCCCAATATCAACGTACTGCTCAAGGAGGCGGCGGTGGCGGGGAGTCAGGCCACCCGGGGCATCGTCAACCGCCAGATGGATTATCCGGACACCGACCCGCTCATCGCCGTCAAGAACCCACAACGCGACGGTTACGGCGGGGCCTGCACCGTCAGCCTGATCACCTTCGATATTCGGGACTTGCTGGGGTTCGACCCCGCGCAAACCCTGGAGGAGATCAAAAGGCTGATCGACGCCATAGCCTCCTTGGACATCGACGATCTGTTTGGCGCGGCCTGCCAGGTGTTCAACACGATTCTCGGCGACGTGCAGCGCCAACTGCTGGAGGACCTCCGCCGGAACCCTCCGCTGACGCCCTACCAGCGGTTCATCCAGGCGCTGCGGATCGGTTTTGTCGCGCCGCTGCAATCTTTTCTTTCGCTGGGCCTTACGCCCCGAGCCACGATGGCGACCGTGCCCGGCGTGGCCACGGGGTCGTCGCTGTGGGTGGTGCATCTGCCCGAGTTGGGTTATGTCTATCTGGCCCGGCTCGGCGACCTCAGCGTGATGGTGGTCGCCCGGTCGGCGACGCCGCTGGCGCCCGGCGATGCGGGTTAACACCACTCTGGAGGAAGTCGATGATGAGCGAGGATCACCGTGTCGGCGACACCGTGGACGAACCCCTGCTGTTGATTCTGCTGGGCGAGCGAGTCGCCGCCGCGCATCTGGAGGCGGAATGGCGCCAGGAGGCTCGGATGGTGTTGCACGCACTGGCGCAACGGGAAACAACGGCAGCGGCGCCTGCCGAGCTGCTGGCGCTCGCCAAAGGGCTGGAAGCTCGGCTGGCGAATTCGGTAGCCGATGGTTTTTCGGGGTAGGCAAAATCCGTCT
Organism: Candidatus Competibacter sp.; assembly: GCA_049663445.1. Lineage (GTDB taxonomy): Bacteria > Pseudomonadota > Gammaproteobacteria > Competibacterales > Competibacteraceae > Competibacter. The sequence continues at coordinate 2,801 of JBATDL010000357.1, read as the reverse complement.
GGCGCTCGACCATCCCGGTGCGCTACTCCGTGCTCGGCGGGTTACGCCCTTTGGAATTACTTGGTCTCGCTATCCCGAACCAGCACCATCAAATGCTCTCGTGCCCGCGTCGCGGCAACATATTTTTCAAATCGATGACGAACATCGCTGCTGTCTTCCTGAGTCCGATCAAGGGCCATTAATACCGCGCGAAACTCAAGCCCCTTGATGCGCCGCATGGATCCAAGCCGCACGCCAGGCTCCGACTGCCCTGGATCGGCTTGCCGGGGTTTCAATTCCAGCGTCCTGATGCCGACGGATTCGAGCGCGGTTCGAATGAATCCGACATTGGGCGTGACGCAGATCTCGTGACTGCCCAGGTTTCCCTGATGGATCAAATGCTGAATCCAGGTAACAGCGTATTGAGCCAGGGCCTCCCGGTCGGCGGATGACCGAATCTGAGGTTCGGGTCTGCGGAACACCGAACGGTCTCCCGTGGTATCGGCGCTCCCGCCATCCAGGTCATCCACGGGTACGCCCGCCAGCAGGCCATGCGCCCAGCGCCGGATCTGCTCGCTGGTCCGGTAATTAATCTTCAGCCGGCGGGAGCGGCCGCGAACCTCGATCCCAGCGCGGCTCAAGGCAATGGGAGCGCCATGGTAAATGCGCTGATGACCATCGCCGACCAGGCACAGTGGATCGGACTGTTCCCCGTCCAGCGGCGACAAGGCGGCAATCAGCCGAAGCGCTTCGAGCCCGAAGTCCTGGAGTTCGTCGACCAGCACATGCCGATAGACGGTAAAGCCGCCCCGCTCCACCACCAGTCGCGCCTGATGGATCAGCCCTTCGAAGGTTAGCAGGTTGCGCTTGTGCAGCAGACGGTTGAACTCCAGGAACACCGGCCAGAGCGTCCGCCGCTGTTTTCGGTCCAGCCGTGGCCGTCCGGACCGCACCGCCGTCAGATAAGCTTCTTCGCTGTCGATGCCCATTTTATCGACCACAAGCTCATATTCATCGCGCAGGAAGTCTCCATCGAAGCCGGCGGGCAGACTGCCGGCCAGCACCGTGCGCCACAGGTCCTCCCGTTCGGTGTCTTCGAGCACCTTGCCCTGCCAACCACCGCGCAGACAGATGGTCCGGGCGAGTTGATGCAGATTGGTCACTTCGATCTTCCGGGCCGTGTCCGGCGCCAGTTTCCGGATCAACTGTTCCAGGGTCACGGACAGGTTGGTCGTGTACGTGGTCACCAGCACTCGATCCTTGGAATCGCGCAACCGCCGGGCGAGATGCGCCGCCCGATGCATGAGGGCCACGGTTTTCCCCGTGCCCGCCGCGCCGTTGATCTTGATCGGGCCATGAGTCGGCCATTCGATCAGCTTGCGCTGATAGGGATGCAGAAAGATGCGCCATTCCTCAAGGTCCTGGGCGAGGATAGCTTTAAGCTGCTCTTCCCCTTCAATCACCACCAGGTCCATATTCATGGCCTGGTCCAGATGACTGAAATCGCCTGGACCGGCGGGGGCCGGCGCCTGCTGGTCGGTCTCGCCGAGCATTTCGGCGATCGCCTCATTCAGCGACAGGCCGCAAACCACGCCATACAGCACCTGGATGGCTTCCTTCGGCAGATAGTCGGCCACTTCCTGGAAGGCTTCGTCATTTCTGATAGCTCGCACCGCCGGGATCAGGGCGCGCGGCGTTCCCGCCTGGAACAGTTCCTCGTCGCTGAGCGCGTCAAGCGGGTAATGATCATGATCGGTCGGTGGGCCGTGTTTCCGCGCTTGGGCGTCCGTCGCGGCCTGGATTTCACGTACATCAAAGACCTGCAGAACACCCAGGGCTTGATGAGCCTCAAAGCGTTTGTTTCTGCACCAGTGGTAGGCCTCGTCGTGATGATCGACGTACATGAGCAGAAAGTTGTCGCCCTGTTCCGGCGCGACGACAATCGCCCGGTAATCGTCGCCGATGCGCGCGCTACGGACCTTCGGATCGACCGCTTCCGCAAAGGGTTCCAGATGAATGGACGCCTGGGTGCTGTCCTCCTGAAACTTGCGGACGAATTCGAACACCTTTTTCTGGACCTTGATGGGCAACCGGCCAAAGTCCTTGAGCACATCCCGGGACAACATCAGTTTTGCCATGCGGTCAACCTCCTACCGGTAACATGGCGATGAGCCATGCCGTTCCTCTGGCTTGAATGTCGGCCCAGGTGACCACGCGCCAGCCCGCCCCTTGCCATTCCGATGCAAAAGCCGCCTGATCACCGACCAGAATAGCCATATTGCGCTGAAATGATTCGGCCTCGTCACTCTTGCGCCAGGCCAGTTCGGCAAAGCAGTCGCTGGCGTCCGAGAGGTAGACCTCGACCTCCGGCGGTGCGATGCCCGCGGCGGCCAGTTGCGCGATTGCCGGATGCAGCACGGCGACGACGGCTTGCTGAATGTCCCGCCAGCGCTCATCCAGCGCAACCTCCCGCTTGAGCCCCCAATCCGGCGCTGTTCCTTCCGCCATCTCGGCGGCAACGAACACCCGGAACTGCTGGCAAAACTGGAACAGGTTGGCCAGCGCCAGGAACCGCCGCCAGCGCTCGGGAAATCCCGGTTTTTCGCGTTCCTGGGCGGAGTCGATCAGTCGCAATCCGACCTGGATACGGTCGGCCAAGCCATTAATCGCCGCCGGGACGGTGGCCAATGCCAGCAGGTCATCGCCTTGGGCAGCCAACTTATCCGACACGACCCACTGGCCGGTCGGGCTGACGGGCGGCATGGCGACCCCGGCGTGGTCGCGCCACTGGTCGACCGTGTTGGCCAGGGCGGCTTCTTCAC